>NZ_JAJCGR010000066.1:0-7179 GCF_020553125.1 Blautia sp. MSK20_18 | reverse complement strand
GCGCTTTCATCTCGGATATAGAATAACCGAGGATTCCCGCTTTAAATCCTAAACGTTTATTAAAAGATGGTAAGGAAGAGGCTCTGATTGGATTTATCAAAACCGGATTGATGACGAAAAATGCACTTAAAAATACATTAAAAGAAGCGAATAAGATTAACGCTACATCTGTTTCTGCATATATTTTAAGTATGATGGATGAAGACAGCTCAAAAACATCATTCAGATTGTAAAATGAGAGCCGAGATATATGGTTTTCTGCATTTTATTTTGCTATTTCAGGCCGGATTTTTCCGGCCTTTTTTGTATCTTTTATTTTTTTATATTTTTTCCAATTTCAAGTCCGTACCTGTATCCGTTTGCGAACGTAGACGATACAGACACCAAAAATATTGATGCAAGACCCAATCCAAACAAGAAACCTGTAATGAAACGCCTTGCGTTTGTGCTTTCATATGGCGTCAGCCGTTGCACAAATCCGTCAATCAGCATAGGAATCATGATTGAGACAGATATTGCAAGGCATGGCTTCCAAAACCAGAATAATATGACGCCAGACGATATTCCCACCAATTCGCCGGTGCATCTGGCGCATAGAGGGAATTGCTTTCCGTGGTAAAAAAATGACCTTTCAGGTTTTTGATGGCATCCGAATATAATTGGCAGCCATCTGCTCAGCGTGTTGTTACCCATATATATTATCATTATCGCAGAACTTAATCTATCCTGCCCTCTCCTTTCTATAAAAAAACCAAGCCCTGCATGAAATGCATGGCTTGTGTTGCTTAATTAGGTTACTGAAAATCATTAAAACGATGCAGAGCCAAGGCCTACACCAATTCCAACCACTGCGACAAGTATATACCACAGTATTACAATGCCGACAGATACTAAAGCTCCAATTCCAGCGGCCTTTGCATTCTTTGGCTTTGTGTCATGCCAAACAAGAAAAAGGATAAGGCCAACAACAGGAATACAGCATCCGAGGACGCCCCATCCAATGCTTCCACTGTCGTCAATTGGCTGCTGTTCGTTCTGTGCTACTCCACAATGCGGGCAGACTGCCGCTTTGTCATCAATCTCTTTTCCGCAATTTTTGCAAAACATACTATCACCTCCTGTTTTTTCTTATTTTTCAGCATGTCTTTCTGACATCTTCGTGGATAACTCGTTTGAGAAATCCTTTGTTAATTCGCCTTTGCAAGCAAGGATAATAGCAAATACCGGATAGACGATAATTAAACCGAGTGTATATAAAGCCCCTTTCCCAAAAGCCTTGCTTATTCTGCTGTACAGCATGATGCTCAGAATGAAGTTACAGATTGATAATATCATTCCAATAATGACAAGCGTATGATTGTTGCTTTTGACGCACAAAACGGTTAATATGTACATAACAATCCATGCTGCAAATACTTTATTATTCCAAAATGAATCAAACAAAAAATAGTCGTTCACGTAAGGAATAAGTCCTGGCCACTTTTTTCTGCCAATCTTGCCAAGCAGCATATAATTTGCAATAAGTGAAGCAATAAAGTAAGCAATCAATACCACAAAAATTACTGCCATTCCAGCAAATAAATTTGAAAGCTGTGAATACATAGCATTTCCTCCTTATAGATTGTTTTAAGGCCGGCGTATCACTTAGCCGGCCTGCGCCTGCTTCTTTCAATAGGCCTATTGACTCTGCTAGGTTCGTTACCAGATTAAAATTAATCGTTAAGATGGAATTTGAAACGAACGCCATACTTATCAGGCATCTCTTCTGCACGCTGCACAACAAGACTTTCGTTCATATAATCACGCAGCAGGTCATATGCATTGTTGTCACCGATTTCTTTTTTCAACATAGCGTAGCCGTTCTTGAGAACACCAAGAAGTTTTGTTCTTGTCCCGATTTTATAATGGTCAAGAAAGAATGCAATGACTGACAGGTATTCTTTCTTTTTCATTTCGGTCTTACTTTCGCTGCTTGGGTCGTGCTGGACGCAAATAACCTCGTATTTTCCTTCAATGAAACTCATTAGCCAAAGGCTGTATTCTTTATCTGTATCTGGAAGTGTTACTGGAACGGAAATATTTTTTCCACTGTCATTAAGCAAGACGTTCACGCGGTTCCTTCCAATCGGTCTGATGCTATCCGGCGGAATCTCTACTGCATGGAAGCCATACTCGTTCCTGCCATCGATAATCGTCATGCAAGCGTCTGTTAAAAGATTTTCTTCAATAATCAGGTTTACCATCTGTTCTGGGGTTTTATAAGCCATAATTTTATCTCCTTTTTTTTCTTAATTTTTTCCTGTGCTTCCAAATCCACCGCGGGATACATCGTTTAGGTGTTCCACTTCCTGGATTTCAAGAGCAGGCATCTTCTCTAAAATCCTAAACTGACAGATACGGTCGTTCTTCTTGATTTTCGTATCTTCAACCGCATATACCGGCATCATCCACTGGTCATTTTCTCCGCTGTATGAATTATCTATGATTCCTACGCTGTTCGTCTGGATGATTTTCCAGTTCTTGAATGTGCTTGACCTTGGTACAATGTGTGCTTCATATCCGCCAGGAAGGACCATTCCGACTCCAAGAGGGATAAGCGCAAAATCTCCTTTTTTTAATGAAATGTCAATTGCACTTCTTAAGTCAATCCAGTCTCCTTTCTCTGTTTTTTTTAGTTTTTCAATATTTTTATCAAAATACTTGATTCTTAATGGGAGTTCCATTTTGTTTAATCTCCTTTTCTCATTTATTTTTTTTATCGTCGGACAGTTATGTCTGTCTCTGACTGCTCCGCACAGATAAATCTGGCGGGTTCCCAAAAGAGAACCGGCTAGACGTCTCTATACGCCACCGTTTTTCATCTTCCGCACCCGACGGAAATGACCGTGTTGCAGGGTTATAAGACGATTATATTGGACGATGGACTTTGCCTCTTAAGCTTTCCTTGCGATAAGCAGATGAAGCTTATCCATGTACTCACACTATATATGCAGGACATATACAAAGGCGGGCTCGCAGCTGAGCCTGTTTTGTATTGCATATATAATATGCCTGATTTTCACAAAAAAGTAAAATTATCTACGAATTTTTTTATATGGGTTCGTTTGTCGTTTTCCTCTGCACGGATAAATCCAGCAGCATCTAACTCTGCTCTTCCGTGTGACTTTTGTTCTATATTAATATGACGAAAAAAAATATAAAGGTGATATTTTTGCGAAAAAAAATAAAAAAAGATGATGGCAAAATCCATCATCTTCTATATGACTTGCTAGCACAACGAATTAACAGTGTCTTCTATATAGGCATACAGCTGAGGGCAAGAACGCTGCAGGGCGTCCCTCTCACCGTCATAGTAACGATAGAAACCATCTGCCCAAAACTCGTGAACGTCATAATAAAAATTAACATTAAATGCATTTACAAATGCTGCGCTTTCAGCATTGTAAATTTGTGCAAATTCCGGTGTATCACTCAGATATCCTTCGGTATCATCTACGTAATGCCCGAACTCATGTATTGTTGATTCCTCTATTGCTTTACTTCGTTGCTCTATATAGATAGCGCTTAAGTCTTCTAAAGTAGCACCCATTACGGAACCATACTGACCGCCAAAGAACGTCGAATCAATATCCTTATCTGTAACATAGATAGACCAGCCGTCGTTTACAAAGTTTTCAAGTAAGCCTTCAGGCAACGCATTTAGCAGCTCATTTGCTCTGTCGACTGATTCCTGGCTGACATTTCCGTCAGGGACTACAATGCTGTAATAAGTCTCTTCGTCGGGTGTGCCCACATCTGCTGCCAGTACATTCAACGGGCTCAGGCAAAGACCTGCCACTGCAAAAAATACTGCAATTAATCCTGTTGCTTTCTTTTTAAATCTTGTTGTTGTCATTTTTCTTGCTTCCTTTCTTATCTTTAATCTACTTCGCTAATATGCTAGATTTTAGGGAAACAAAAAAAACGCGCAGTGTTTTTCTGCGCGCAGGTATAGATATTTACCGTTCGTCAAAATCCATATCAAAATCACCAAACTCAATATCTATATCGTTAATAATAGCATTACTATTCGGGATATCCTTCTGTCCGATGCCATCCACGTCTTTTGAAACGATGTCTATGGCATTCGCAAAGTCAACGCTTCCGGACGGACTTACCATGCTCTTGTCTATAACGTCAATGGCGGTTTTTATTTCTTCATACGACCGGCCACTGCACCAGTTGACAAACTGCTCTTTGCTGCCATCAATGCACCTGTTAAAATCATCTGCCATTTGTACTGCTATCGGTTCTATCCTTTGCTGCATTTTTTCTTGGTCCGCATTGATTGTCGTAATATTTTCCATGTCTTCTTTGGCTTTTTTTCCGAATGCGCCAAGTTCGCCAGCGCCATCGATGGACGGGAGGCCGCGGCCAACCTCCGGTTGTTCGTCGGTTTGGTGGTTACTGGACATGTACGGGGAGTAGGAAACCCCGTTCACGCTCTGCACTCCGACTTCGTCGTCGTTTGTCAGCCCTTGCGGGCTTGGTGAAGGTGAATGTAAGTTCATTTTTAATCTGGTAACGGCTCCGGCTTCCGGCCGGGGAGTTATCACCGAATCATTTCGGGTATTGTCTTCTATTACTTTGTTCAAGTCTTGCACATCTTGCATATACTCTTTTTCATATCGAATAATATCTTTCGTCATTGCAGTCAGGGCATATGTTTCTCTACTCAACTTCTCGCGTACGGTGTTTTTTACCAGGTCTTTTTCTTCAGTAGTGCTACACCGCTCACACAACGCAACATATGCTTTATAGGCAGAGACGCCTTTCTCTCCGTTTGCCTGTTTCTTGTATAAGTCTGCCACATAACCAGCAACACGCCTTACGTCATTGTTGTTACTCAAGCCTTTTCTGCCTTTTGCCCTTAAGCCAAATTCCCTGGCTTCATTTGCTAAGATGAACTGCTGCTTATATCCAAAGGAGCCTTTGTCGTAACTTAGCGGAATTTTTTCAGCCATCTTCGTAATAAACTCTTGCTTTTCTTTTTCAGTACTCATCTTTCCAAGTGCATTCTCTAAATATTCATGAAAAACTTGACGTATTTCTCCTTTGCTTTCCTGCATAGATGCCTTCAGTAAGTCCATCGCCCGGTCCACACCAGTTGTTTTTTCGCAGCCTTCAGATATTTTTGACATAATATCTCTGGCCTCTTTGGTCATGTTCCGTGCGGCAAGTTCGTCCGCCAGGATATTTGTTAGCCTGGAGTATCTTACGACCTGGTTGTCCCTCATATTTGATTCAGCCTTGAATGACTCTATTCGGTCGTGCATGTCTTTGACTGCTACATCCGCATTTGGATATTCTTTATTTATTGTTTTTCTTACTACATCCATAGCAATTTTATAACACCCATCGGCGTAATTTCGGAAGCCGGAGGATTCTGGTTTGTCAGGAACTTCTTTTTCCTCCCTTTTTACCTCTTTACTTTTTACTTCTGTATTGAAAGTTTTTCCAGCCTGCTCAGCCCTTTTGTTCCATTCTTCAAATTTATACACCTTATCCCAGGAGCATCCGTCTTTAATGTTTTTTTCAATATCTGCTTCATATTGTCCTGCTTCATATTTTGCAATAAATGACTGCAGCTGTACTTTTACTTCTTCGCTTACCTTATCTTCAGAAGCACCCATAGCCTGCGTGAGCCCTTGCACGTAATTATCAAACAACTCTTTCTGTGTTTCTTTTCCTTGTGCCCTGATATATGAAACGTCCATAACAAAGATATTCTCTGCTTCTTCTTTTGTGAGTATTCCTGAAGTCATCAAGCAGGCCTGTGTGATACCTTTTGTTTTATAAGCCTCTTTCATTATTCCATAAAATGGAGATTCGGAAGCATCATGCTCAGGCTGTTTTTCTTCTTCTTTTTTATCTTTGTCTGCCGTATTAGAAGGTGTATGATACGCTATTGAATCCGCTATAAATGTCACCGCTTCTGTAATCAAGTTTTCAAGGTTTGTTAGTGTACGAAGGGCGAAATTGATGAATCCCGTATCGTACTTATCTTTCGGCCTTTCAAGGTTCTTTTTCCATTCTTTTAGGCTGTCTTGCATTTCTTTTAACCGGCGGTTCATACGGCTGCTGTCTTCAAACTTTTGCCACGATGAATCTTTTTCCTTTTCGGTTAATTTAATTCTATGTGCTTCGTATTTATTTTGATTTGTTTTGTTATTGTGTTTGATTGCAGAGTCCAGCGCTTTGCGGCCCTCAAAATCAAGTTGTTTGTCAAGGATATTTATTGCTGATTGAAAATCAGCCGGATTCGATACTTTTTCCGTTTCCAGTATGGCAAACTTAAAGTCTGTGATTGTCTGTGCTTTCGTTTGTGCCTGCTCTTCGTCTGAAAGTCCTTTGGCTCTTCTATCTCCGTCTTGCAGTATTTTTATAAGGTCCTCTGCGATTGTTTCTGCCTTAACCGGATTTGACACAAATAGCCTTACATTGTTATTTGTTCCGTATTCTTTTACGATATTATTTAAGACCATTTTTTTTGCTTTATCTATATCAGATTCAAAGCCCTGCTTCTCTGTTTCTCTTTCCATCTCACGGCCGATTGAGTCAATAACATCCTGCAAATCTGGCTTCTTTACATTACTCATTAATTCTGCAAATTGCGATTTTATAAAGTCATCAGTCTCTTTTGTCTTTCCAAATTCAGTTCCGTATTTATTTAATAATGCCACGGTTTCATGTATGGTCTGTTGGTAGCCATCCATTACTTCATCATGAGTTTTCAGAGCGCAGTCTGCTTCTTTGTTATACAAGTCCAGCACTTTGTTAAGTTTATCGGTTCCAGCCGGAGATAAGCCACGATATAAGTTATTAATGTATGCCTGCTGTTCTTCCGGCTCTTTTAATGACAATTCTTTAAGCCGTTCTGATAGTTCATTTTTTAAAGTATCTATTTTGTTATTTTTATTGTCTTCCAATCTGTGAGCCAAACGCTCTTCTTTTTCGAAAATCATAAATAAAACCTCCTTTGTTCTATTTCCTGTATTTACTATTTACAAAATGCAAAATCTGAAATAAGAAAAAAATAATCTTATTTTCGTATATGCTTATTTCTATTTTTTGCATATTAAGTGTATACAGATTGATTCAGAAGGAGGAATAAAATGAGAAACAGATGTATGTTTGAAA
>NZ_JAJCGR010000065.1:0-7668 GCF_020553125.1 Blautia sp. MSK20_18 | reverse complement strand
TATGCGCTTTCATCTCGGATATAGAATAACCGAGGATTCCCGCTTTAAATCCTAAAAAGTAAAATCGCGGTTTTTTTTGTATGCGCTAAAATGCGGCATATTAAGTGCAAATAAGAAACAAAGAAAGGAGAAAAAAAATGGATAAAATAAAAGTCATACGCAAAAACGGAGTAACCTATTATCTCCAGCCATATAACACCATTCATACCGGTTTATGCTGTTGTGGCATAGAAGTTCCTGATTGGGTAACGACAGTAAGATTTGACAATTCTATCCTTGATGATGTGCACGTCACGAAAAAATACAATGGCACTGCGAAACCCGAAGTTATTCAGGATGTAAAAAAGAGATTTAAAAAATACACAAAAGGAATTGTATCAATCCGGATTCAGGAAATGGCAAATGGACGTAGGTTTGAAAATATCAAAAAATTGATAATCGGAGAGTCTATAAAGAAGATTGTGATTGAAAATGAAATGTTCCCAAATGTCAGATGTATAGAGTCGCATTCTGAAAATTTCTATTCCGGAAGCATGCTGATGGAGCGTACTTATCCAACAGGAGGTGAACTGCTCAATTCTTTTTGTCTTGGACCTGATGAGCCTCTGGATTTAGATAAAGTTGTATGCATCTGGAAGGAGGGCGCATTAAGAGGCTGCCAGTCTCAGGAAATAAAAAATGCAGAAAACCTTTTAACAGCAAATGCAGAAACTTTCAGGAATTCGCTTATCAAGACAACTGACCGAATAAGGGAATGCGGCGTTACAATGATGGGGCCAATCATAGTTGATGCAACGTATGAGCCAAAGGATAAGACTTATATCATGCCAGAGTATACCGCTGCGATTTGCCAGAACATTGCGTTTAATCCAGACACTACAATGGTGGTGCAGAACAATAATACATTTCTGAGATATATGATTTACGGCGCAGTCGTAAAGAATGTATTTTTTGAGGATACATCGCATATTTCGCTTGCAGATATTGAAAACATGAGAGGTATAAATATCGAATTTTCTAAAAAAAATCCAGAATATTCATCAAAAGACGGCCTCGTGTATTCAAAAGATATGAAAATGCTGATTTCATGCAGTCATAGTAAGAGTGGGAAGGTAGTCATTGCAGACGGAGTCGAAGAGATACGAGAAAATGCTTTCGCGTATCGTGATATGATTGAGTCTGTGCATATTCCTGATAGCGTAGAGCGCATCGGGGACAATGCATTCACAAACTGCGATAATTTGAAAAGCGTAGTTTTTGGAAACAGTATCAAGTCAATTGGAGCATTTGCATTTTATTGTTGTTCCAATCTGAGACAGGTCGAATTTCCTGATTCCCTGAAAAGGATTGAGGCACGCGCTTTTGATGCCTGTAATGAATTAAGGCACCTGAAACTAAACGAAGGGTTAGAATATATTGGAACGGGCGCTTTTGATGGAGGTAAGATAAGACACGCTAAACTTCCATCAAATACTAAAGTATCAAAGGGAAGCCTGAGCGGTGTCCAGCGTGTAGAACTACCTGATGAAAGGATACCAGGAAATATCACGTCTGCTATCATTGGAGGGTATCCACAGCTTTTTGATGATATGAAAAATATCCCATTACGTATGGACACAGCAACTGATGATGGCCTGGTCTATTGTTTAAAAACGCCAACACGAAAAATCGTGATACCTGTAACGCTTAAGTGCAGCGAAAATAAGCGCAGAAGATTTCAGGCAGAGTCCAGAAAGCTGGTAAATGGAGAACCACATAATTTCTTCAAGTGCTGTTCAACATTGCAGCAGCAGATTGCCATTGCTTATATGGAGTATGAAAACCAGCCGACAGAAGAGAGCAGAAAGTTTTTAAAAGGATATGGAAAAGAACTTACAAAAGTGATGCTGGAGCAGCATATGGAGAAAGAACTTACTGACTTAATAAGAAAGGACCTGTTTTCATGCGTGATGCTGGAAGAAATGTATTGCATTTCTTCAGATATGGGTGCAAATGTTGTAAGTGCTTATATTCTGAGTAAATTGGCAGGCGAAGATAAGAAAGAACTTGATTTTGCGATATAAAGATATCGGCAGGCTGCTTCAGCCTGCCTTTTTTGGTTGCGATTAGTTTACAATAAAATAATTATGTCAATTACCTGTCATTGTACATGCTTTCTTTCCAGTCATCGCGATGCGCTGCGGCCTGCCTGCGCTTGTCTTCTTCATAAATCTCAATGATTGGCTGGTCATGAAGTCTTGTCGTCTGCATGAAGCGTTGTACGTTTTGCAGTTCTTTTTCAAGCTTGGCGTTTTCTTTCGCTAACTGTTCGGCCTGTTCGCGGAGAGTCTGATTTTCTTTTGCGGTATTACTGTGCTCAAAGTCTTTTATCATCTGTAAAAGTTCTTTTCTTTCTGCCCGCATGGCCTTTATGGACTTCAGCAGAGGCTTCACCTGCAGCCAGTCAGGCTCCCGCATAACGGTAAAGCCATTTGAAGTAGAAGTCTTTATATTGTCAATATCTTTTTCCGCTTTTTCGCCCATGCCGGCCATTTTTAAGATACGCTGTTTCCGCTCCAGTTCTTCTTCAGCGCGTGAGATTTCTTTGGTCAGGTAATTGCATCTGTCATTTAGTGTTTTCTTTTTTAGTTCTTTGACGTTTCGTTCGTAGTCTACGGTGTCTTTTTTTACCATATTCAACTGTATACCCATCTGTGCAGATATATAATCCTGCAGCTCTATCTGGAATTTAGCCCCATAACAGTCTGCTAGGGCTTCTTTTGCACATACTTTTTCATGCTCTTTATCTTTGTCTTTTACGATGGGAACGAAAGTAAAATGCATGTGTGGCACGTTTTCATCCATGTGTACATATGCTGAGACAATGTTTTCTTCGCCATGCTTATCCTTAAAAAAATCATAAGCATACTGAAAAAAATCGCGACATTCGTCCATATCGTTTGGCACATAATAACTTTCGCCATCTGTGTCAACAACCTCATGACATAATTCCCTGGGCATTGTGACAGCCCAACTACAGACAGCCTTGACATCATCGCGCTTCATCATCTTTACGTTGTCCTGATGGGTGCGTTCTTTTACGAAATCATAATCAGATAAACCTGTATGCTGACCATATGCCATATTAAAGTTTAATTCGGTCCGGTCCTTATGGATATGCGAGCCGGAATTCTTCTGCGTGCGGCTGCAGTGAGCAAGCAGCCGCGGCGCTTCATTCATTCTAAATTTTGCAACTGATGCCATTGCTTTATCCTCCTGTTGATTATAAAAATAGAACAGCCGGCAGTACCGGCTGGAATTTTCTTTGTCTGGTAATTGTTACCAGATATAATATGGAGGAAATAAAAGAAGATAAAAAAACCGTCGCAGCAATGCTGCGGCGGTACGACTGAAACTTAACTTTTTGTAATCTTGATGGGTCCTGCCTCCTCGTATTCGGCTGTAATGGTATTGAATTTCTCTTCATGGTCGGGGCCTTCGGCTTCTGCCATATACTGCTCCTTGGTAATATATGCAGCATCAACCTCGATATGGTTAGTCTCTTCGCAGAATACAGCGACTTTCATCAGTAAAGACTTCAAGGTTTCTTCATCAAGAGGAACGGAGAAGTCCGTATCCATCTTAAAGTAAAATGCAACTTCAGGTTCGTCTACTTTCCAGAGCTTGATGTACAGCTGTAAATATCCAATAAGTTCCAGTTTTTTGATTTCTTTCATTTTTTTTCTCCCTTCTTTGTAAAAGAAACTTTTTATTCTTTTTTAATATGCGAAAAAAAAGAGAAAAGAAAAAAGCCGCAGGCTCTGCCTGCGGCGGGTTGCGTGTTACTTTTTAGCAGTTGCTGAAATGCACTTTCTGGTTTTCGCTGCCTTCACCATTTACGGTATAATAAGCGGTCTGCTCAGCAATATTAAGATAAATAGTGATATCACCTTTCATGCCTTTGTCTGCGGCATCTTTTTTCACGGCCTTCTCAACTGCTGCCATGGATACGCTTGCTCCATTAACCTCAACCACAGTGTCAGCAATACGTGTCCTGACCGCTTTTGCTGCTGCCTTGACATGTTCTTTTGTTTCTTTTGCGGTTTCCGTTACTGTTTCTTTTACAGCTTCAGAGACAACAGATACAGCCTCCTTAACTTCCGGTTTGTTCATATGTTCTTCAATGTTTTCACCGGCTGCTTTTACGGCTGCTTCTGTCTTTTCTGCTACAGTTTTTGCGGCCTCCTCTGTTTTAGCGACGGCCTCAGTCGCCTTCTCAATCATTTTCTTTTTTGTGATTCTTTTACTTGCCATTTCTTTTAAATTCTCCTTATTTTTAATTTTCCAGCGTGATGCTGGTTTTTTAACCCAGTTAGTTGATGTATTCCACATTGAGTGTGCCTTTCCTGCGCATATTGACATTGAGAGTGTTGGCCGGGTCTGCAAGCCTCCGGTCGTCGTTAACAGAGAGCAGAACTGATTCCGGATGCCGGCTCAGGACAGTTTCTGTTGCCCGTGCAAGAAGTTCAGCAGCAGTTTCTGCATGTATTTCCTGGATTACCTGCTGATATTCAGCCTTAATACCATCAGGCTCGTTTGTGTCAACGTCTAAATTACATGTAGCCATTAACTTAGGCGCTGCTTCTGTATTGTCCACAAAATTAATTGTTAACGTCATATCTCTGACCTCCCTTTGTTTCTGCACTTTTTTAAGCACATATATATTATGCCAAATTTTTCAAAAAAAAGAAAGGCTGAAAAAGAAAGGACGATAAGAAGAAAAATGGTCCGCAAAAAAAGATAAAAAATAAAAAAATCCTGCATATTGTACAATGAAAAGAATGCGTGAAAGGGTTCAAAAAAAATGGAAAAGCGGGAGCAAAGAGTACAAAAGATAATAGAGCTGCGAAAAGAAAAAGTAGAAAAGCAAAAAAGAAACATCTGGGGCATGGTCTTGATAACAGTCATTGTACTTCTTATGATATTCATCATGCTGTATCAAAAGAAGAAGATAGTTGACACGATGGCTTCTTATGATGTCCGCTATGAAACACTGCAAAAGTCTATTAAAGAAGAAAAGAAGAATGCAAAAGAGATTGAAAAAGAAAAAGAATACATGCAATCTGATGAGTATATTGCACAGGTGGCAAGGGAGAAGCTTGGACTGGTAAAAGATAATGAGATTGTATTCGAGGAAGAAGACTAGCACTTTGGTAAGAAGTGCTTTTTCTTTTTGCCTGATATCTGGCATGTTGAAAATGAAAATAAACAAAGAAGGGAGAAAAAATAATGAAAAAAAATAAAAGAAAAGATGACGGTTGTGTCTGCGGATGGAAAGGTCACATTCTATCTTGAAAAGCGGTCTGACGTATGTTTGTATGACTGCTTGCATTTGGATGTCATCGATGATGTGGAAGAACTGCGGCTGGACATTCCCGGAATGACTACGCTGCTATTATCTGAAGAACATGCCTTTCCAAGTGTAAGAAAAATCTACATCGGAAAAGAAATACAGAACATAATGATATATAATAAGACATTTCCGAATGTAAGAGAAGTGGAATCTGACAGTAATGTTTTTTGCTCGGGGTCCATGCTTGTTAGAAACGAAAATTTCGGCATGAGCAAGACTCTTTTAAACACATTCTGCCTGAAAAGTGATGAAACTGCTGACCTGAATGGCATTGCAGACATTGTAGGAAGTGCTTTTTACGGCTGCGAATGCACAAAAGCAATTAATACGGAACAAGTAAAGCACATGAGTGCTTATGCTTTTCGTGACTCTGCGTTTGCAGATGCAAAGAAAAATCCACCTGTAGATGGTCTACTGATGGCTGGAAGTATCATTATAGCAGCAGACCCGCAGGCTGACAAATATGTGATTCCAGATTTTGCGACACTGTGCAATAGTTTAAAGTTTAATCTGTCTGCGACACTGGTGGTGGAAAATGTTACAGTCTCAGCACATATATTATATCTTTCAGGAAAAATAGAAGAAGTGCATGGATTGCCCGAGACAGTAGTTATCAATGATTCAGCATGCATAGATGAGCTTAGTATTTTGAATATCGTGAACCGTCCTGGAAATCTGCGCCATATCATTTTTGGCGAAAAGAATACGGAATATGTTGCCATTGATGATATTGTCTACACAAAAGACATGAAAAAATTACTATGTTGCGTCAAATCCAAGACCGGGAACGTAGAAATTCCGAGTGGGGTAGAATATATTGCGAACGATGCTTTTTATCACTGCAAAGAAATCGACTCCGTAAAAATGCCTGACAGCATAACAGAAATAGGGAATTTCGTTTTCGGAGACTGCAAAAATTTAAAACAGATTATTTTCAGTAAGAATCTAAAGAAAATGGGAACAGGATGCTTCATCGCATGCGAAGGCCTGGAGGCAGTAGATATTCCTGGTTCACTGAATGCAATCCCACGTGACGCTTTCAGGAATAATAAAAATCTGAAAGATGTAATTCTTCATGAAGGTTTACAGTCAATCAAACAGAGGGCGTTTTTCGAAATCGGTTCTTTGCCCAAAATAAAATCACTGCGGCTTCCAAAGACTGTTAAACATCTTGACGCGAATAGCCTGAAAGAAATACCGTATATTGAAATTTTGTCAAATAAATTTCCAGAAGGCATGGTCGGTGCAATCGTAACGACGAGTCCTGTTTACAATGACATTGGTATATTGCAGATAAAAACGCCTGATAGTCTGTATTTTCTTCCGCCGGCTATGACCAAAGCGAATATATCACGTTTGGAGGATGATATCTGCTTGAGCGGGCCCGATGCGCTGCTTTCTTCATATAAGTATGCACTTACATGGGATGCAAAAATAGATATAGCCTTTGCGATATACGAGGAACATAAAACTGCAGAAACTGCACGATACTTAGCCAAAAATGCTAAAAAAATAGCAAAAAAGGCGATGGAAACGAATGATTTGGAGATGCTGACAAAATTACTTGAGTACGATGTTTTCTCTAAGAAATCGATAAGGTTTATCTACGACCTGATTTCTGATGACGATAATGAAAAAATGGTAACTACAAAAGCATATGCGTTGGAGAAAATGCAGAGAAGAGCAAATAAGAACAACTTTTCATTATGACAAAATAAGAGAGAAGGAGGCATGGAAAAACGCTGTGCCTCTTTTTTTTGTGGAGCGGCGCGAAGAGTGAATATTCCGAATTTTCTAGATTTTATATTTTACAGTACTCTTTTAAATTTACATAATATTATCGATGGACGGGAGACCGCGGCCACCATCCGGTTATCTGTCGGTTCGGAGGTCGCTGGACGTGCACGGGGAGTCAGAAACCCCGTCCACGTCTGGTGAAGGTGAACGTAAGTTCACCGAATCATTATTGTAAACTTTCGGTAAGCAAATCCGCAAATTTTTTCTGCAATAGCAAAATCTATCATACTGAAAATAGAAATATACAAAGAAAGGAATAAAGATATGGGTACAGAAAAATTGCATAAATTATGTTATCAGCCCGGGGTTGTCATGTATGTTGATGATTACAATATTTGTCGTGATATGGAAGTAAGCCCGGACGTTTCTGTTTTACACATAGGAGAACAGAAAAAACCTTCCAAAACAGACCCACCGCTGTTGTTTAGGATTTAAAGCGGGAATCCTCGGTTATTCTATATCCGAGATGAAAGCGCATA
>NZ_JAJCGR010000064.1:0-8557 GCF_020553125.1 Blautia sp. MSK20_18 | reverse complement strand
TAGCTGCGTAAAAAACAGTAGTGGTGGTATGGACCCACCCTGAATCTACGGGGCCCAGGCTCCGCACATCAGATGCTCAGTAATTTAATTGCCGAGTAGTTCACTCCATTGTATTCCGCGTCTATTTCATATGGATTATTGTAGTAATTACAGCTGTAATATCCGATATTCCCCTGCTGCGCCATATATGATAAAGCAATGTATACATCGTCTTCTTTTTTATGGCAGCATCCGATAAAACCATTAAATTTATTCTCCAAATGTCGCATTTCATGAAAAATGTTGACTATTGCAGTTGTATAATTAACTCTGTCTATGTAAAATAAAGACTTTGCTCTTGCATTTTTCATGCCAATTACGATACTTGGCTTTGTTTTTAAGCCAGTTGACGACTTTGCCAGGTTAACATCCATTCCATAATCTATTGCTACCCTTACATCCATATTATACTCGCTTTTAAAATAAGACCGAATGGAATTCAATAATGCTTTAATTTCTCTTTGAGCTTTCGCATACGGAATTTTATTACAATCAACTTTTGCCATTTTTAAACATCCTTCTATATCCATCTGGTGAATCTATTGAATCAAAATCTTTTACATCTTTTTTTAGTTCTTCTTCTGTTGAGTTTAATTCCTCTACCATGTCTTGGCTAGGATTATTCATATAATGATTTTGAATAGATAATAGTTTTTCCATATTAAAAGATTTTCTTTTCATCGTCAATATGGAACGCATAAACGTTCTTTTCCTCCAATATTTTTTTGGGCAATTCGACTACTTGTGCGGTTTGTTACTGCAAAATATAATCAAATAACCACTGGTATTAATATGCAGAAAAACTATTTTACCGGCACTTCTTTCTTGAAGGCAGAATGGAGATGCGGGGCGAGGCCGGTCTTGACCTGCCTAAAAACTCGCTTCGCTCGTTTTTCTGCACAAGGCCGCCCCTCTTTGGCAGGCATATCTTTCGGCTGCGATATCTACGCTGCCGGTACTTCTTTCTTACCGGTTACATATTCATAAATCAATGATTTTTTATACTCTGCCAGTGTTGCGATTTGGTCTTCGTAGTTCTGTAAAAGAGCGTCAATTTCGGAGCATTTGGAGTCAAGGAAAGAAACAATTTGCTGTTGTTCTAACATGCTTGGCATAGGAAGCACCATGTTTTCGTAATTGGTCTGCGTCATGCTCGGGAGTGTTGTTTGTGAAATATACGATTTATAATCAAATGAAACAGCACAATAATAATAGTATTTTAATAAATAATGTGGTTTCGTATAAACATTAAACGCAGTATCAACATTCCAAAATTTTCCGACAATATAATGTGGAATATGTAATGTAGCTCCCTTTCTGCCAATTAATACTGTTGGTCCATTTTTATATTCACCACATGTCTTAAAACTTTTTGCTCCGCTTCCATAAACCGGAATATTGCCTTCTAAATGGGGGTCACTCCCATTTTGGATTTCAATACAATATTTTGCTTTTGCGACCTTCCACCCCTCCGGTATCTCCCCAATCCATTCAATTCCGGAATCCTTCATCTTCGCATCTTTGTTAAGCCCCTTCGTCACTGCTTCTGTTATAGCTGCTTTTTTGTATTCTTTTGCAGATTCCATGCGGGCACGGAGATTTTCAATAAGGGTGTCAATTTCGGAGCATTTAGAGTCAAGGAAATCGGCAATGCGGTGTTGTTCCTCCAGATTTGGTAATGCTATATTTAAATTCATAATACGAGACACACTCAGCCCAGGTTGCGCTGCAGTATCAAAAGCATATTGATTAAGGTCCATAGATTCAAGCATTCTAAAAAAATAATTTATAAATACATCATTTTTTAGAGTTACAACAACTGCATGGTCAGTTGCCCAGAATTTTCCATTGACTAAATGAACATTTCCTGCTAAAGCGCCTTGTCGCCCAATCAAAATATGATTGCCATTTTTATTATAGATTTTATAAAATCCTCGCAGTCCATTTCCGCCATAAACAGGATATTCGCCATTATCGCTTATATCTAATGCTGTTATATTATCTCCACTCTTCATCGTGCAATGATACTTAATTTTTGAAAACTCCCATCCCTCCGGTACTTCACCAATCCACGGAATCCCGGAATCGCGCATTTTTCTTTCTTTTTTTTCGCTGGTTTTTCCTTCCATATATGTTAAACGTCTCCTTGTTTATCGCTTACTTCTTCGTTTGTTTTTACCGTCAGCCTGCAAAAACGCAGTTTTTGCTCTGGGTTAATGGATGAAATCCCTTGCTAGGGTATAGGGGGCGGGCAGCCCCTTCTCTCTTTCTCTTCACCCGAAAAGTCTTTTTTCAATCTCTCCGGCTTCTTTCACAAGCGCCGCCATCCTTGCCGCAACATCTTCTGATTTTGCCTGCTTCTGGTATTTGTAGAAGCATCGTGTGAACGGTATTTCCGCGCCAGTCTTGATTACCGGCTTCTTCGCTGCCAGGTTTTCTTCAAAGAACCACTTGGCATCCGGGATATGTGGCAGCACCTCACGCGCCATATAATCTTCAATGTCCTCGTCATATTTTACAATCTCAGTGTCTTTGGTGTCTTTGTCGTAAATGATTTCGCCTTTATTTTTGCCTTTCTTTTCTCTCTGTATTTCAGCATTTTTGTCCATTACAGATAAAGCATCAGCAATCTTGTCAACAAGTTTTAAATCAACGTCAGGCAGAACCTTATTGATTACCGGTAAAAAGGTTTCTGGCGACATATACTTTTCTTCTGATTTTGCTGCATTTAATGCATCAAGGATGCTGTCGTACTGAGGTTTGGATTTCTTAAAGGCTTCTAATTTTGTTTTTTCTTTTGCTGTCATATTTTCGCCTTTTTCTTCCAGCTCAAGGACTTTTGCTTCGTCGTAGAGCTTTGACAGCACGCCGCTTTGCATCAAGCGCTCAATGCTTTCGTCTGTAATTTCATACCGCCTCTGCAGAGGCTGCATTACGGTATATTCACGGTAAATAAATTCTGTGTTGTTGTAAATCTTAGAGAACTCATTTTCCCCAAAATCACAATACAATTTCGTGATAACCTTGCGGTCTTCCGGCGTAAACTCGTTCTTCTTGCTTCCAAGCGGCTTCCTTAACTTATGACAGATACCTGAAGCATCAATCAGCTGAATCTTGCCGATACGCTCCGGGCGTTTGCTCTTAGACAGAATCCAACAAAAACTGCTGATGCCGGTATTGTAAAACAAATCATTCGGCATCTGAATAATCGCCTCAACCAGGTCATTTTCCAGCAGCCAGCGTCTAATCTGTGATTCGCCTGACGTAGTCCCGCCGGTAAACAACGGAGAACCGTTAGAAATGATTGCCGCACGTCCAACATAGTCATCCATCTTTGCGACTGCTGACTGTAAGAACAATAACTGAGAATCGCTTCCAGCCGGGAGCCCTGCTCCCCATCTACTGCCATCTTTTGCAAATTCCGCTTTAACTGCACTTTCCTGACCTTGTTTCGCATTATCTCCGCTCCACGGAGTGCCAAACGGTGGATTTTCAATCAGAAACCGCATTTTTGTATCCGGAAAGCAGTCATTCTTCAATGTGTCTGTATGCTTAAAGTTTTCAGCATTCTGCCCTTTGATGAGCATTTCAGCCTTACCGACTGCATAGGACGGCCCCATAAACTCCTGGCCAAACAATCTTACGTCTGCTGAAGGATTATAGTGCTTCAGATATGTAAATGCAGTGGAGAGCATGCCGCCAGTACCGCAGGCCTGGTCACATACAGTAATGATTTTCTTGTCATCAAAAATGTCATCACAGCCTTCTGACAGTAAGACAGAACATAGCAATTTGATAATATCCCTGCCCGTATAAAACTGTCCTGCATCTACATTCTGATAAAATCTGCCAATCAGATTCTCAAAGATATACCCCATTTTAATACTGTCATAAGTTTCCGGGTTGAGGTCAAGTTCAGAGAACGCCTTCACAACGGAGAATAGGCAGCCATCCTTATCCATTTTCTCAATATGTTTCTCAATCTCCAATTCATTCAGGATATCTTTAACGTTATCAGAAAATCCTGCAACATATGCATTGAAATTCTTTGCAATGTTGTCCGCATCGTTACACAGTTCTCTTAAATCAAATTGGCTGGTATTGTAGAACTGAAATCCGGAAATCTTACACATGGCTTTGTATGGATATGTCGGCATCTTTTCAAACATACCAACAACAGCCTGCTTTGTCTTTTCCAGTGTACACTCGAATCTCCTGATGATTACCATCGGAATGATAACATCGCCATACTTATCCGGCATATAAGAGCCACGGAGCTTATTGGCAATACCCCAAATAAAATTCGCCTCAGCGGTTACATTAACAGGATTCTCATCCCAAAGCATATCTATATTCATGCGCAAGTCTCTCCTATTTCTTATATAGTATTTCGTATTCTCTTACAATCAGTATATCATATTTTGCTATACATTCATATTTTCGCGAAAAAAAATCTTGTGTAACGTATGTTAGCACAAGACGAATATATCGTGTCCCCTCACTCTCTCCTCTCTCTTTATCTCAGACAGAAGGAACAAATATCTTATATATATAGTATATATGTGTGTAGCCAAGCCAAGAAAATTATGTACGGCTGCTATTATTTAAATTTTCTTGGCATGGCTAAAAAAATCTTAGCATACGAAAATCTCTGCTTTTTTGGCCAGCCAAGTCCGCAAAACACCGCGAATTTCCGTATGTTCATTATCTACTGGTGATTTACAAACATTCGCGGTATTTGCTCAATGAATTTTCGTATGCCAAGATTTTTTGGCTTTGTCTATAAATTAGAGGATGCCAACTATGCAGGTCAGAGAGAGGAGGGAGTTGAGCGAATTGGCATAGCTTCTCCTTATGCGGCAAAACAGACTAAATCTGCTATGCTTTAAGAAAGAAACTATGCCATTCTGCTTAACTAATAACATTCCGAATAGGTCGTCGGTCGTCAGTCGTTTCGCTTCATGTAATCTTAATAGCCGGCTGCCCCGTAGGACAACCCAAATATTATAATACGTTCTGCTTACGGTCTACTGTACATCAATCTGTTTTTCTTATATTTATTTTGCCAATTTTTTTTCTTATTTCTTTCTTGTAAATTGATGTAACGCTTGTTCTTTCATGTCGCTTTCAGCAGTGTTTTTATAATATTACAATGACATTTCAGAGGCTCTCACCTCATCCTGGTGTGGCTAAATCTATCTGCTCCGTGAATAGGTTGCGGGTCAAATCCACCAGATAGCATTTCCCGGCCCTCACACCTTTGCTTTCGCTCATATCATCCGTCTTGGCTACCCAACCAGGCTAAATATGTTAATCTATTCAACATGGCGTATACTTCTATACTTTACATGGTCACCCCGGGCATTCATGCTTATTCCATGAACTCCCCCGTGCTCTACTTTTAACCATATTTTTTCCAGACAAGAAAAAGTATGAGCATCGCCCTTTTCAAAGCTACGCTTCTAGGTCGTTGTAATCCAACCCTTAGGCAGAGGTCTTGCAGCACTCCTTAACCCCTTTGGACTATATCAATGTAAGATTTTCATTAACACAGCCCCGCCGACTGTTCGGGCTCGGCCGTTCACTTAACGTTTTTAAAGTCTCGTTCGCATCACACATCAACTCTTTTCGCAGAATCAAGTTCTTCAGCCGTCGAACAGAAACAGCCTTCAGTATCAAAAAAGATACAGCGTAAAGAATAGATATGCAGTCTTGGTAGACATGACTTCTCAATATGTAATTTATTTTATAACCACACGGTAACCATGGCAGCACTTTTTCTCATTTCACATCCTTTTTTTTGCTGTTTTTTTTGTTTAAATTTTGGTTTTATATATTTTTTTTGCGTGCGAATTGGTAAAACCAAATGCCATATTACAAAAGATTCCTCTATGTGGCTGAATGTATCCATTCTCGTAATGTCATCCCTGAACTGTTTTTCCGTCATATCTGGCGGCATTTCAGGGCCCCATGTCAGCCCGTCTTTTTGCTGACAGTTTCAATATGCTAAATAAAACAAAAAAGAGAACATTTTTTTTAAAACTTTTTTTGTGGATTTTATCGACAGACGGGAAAACCGTGGCCAACTTCGATACCTCGCCGCTCGCCGCATCGGCTCGGTACCAATTTGCGCAGCAAATGTCAAGCGAAGCCGTCAAGCTGAGCGCAGTACGGCTTTTGCCGCTGACAAGCGCGGTACCATCGGGCATATATCGCACAAAAAAAAGGATGACGGTTTACCCGTCATCCCGTATCCTTGATACCTCCCCGGCTTTGCCGGAGCCGGTACCAGATTAAAATTGATAACTCAGGCTTAACGCCTTCGTTACCAGATTAAAATTAATCAAGAAGAATCGCATCCTCTTCATCCTCTTCGTCATAAATGTCAGTGTTCGCTGACACTCCTTCTGTTCGTTTACATTCGTTATCAGAATCCTCTGACATTTTTACTTCAATAGGCGGCTCCGATTCGGATGATTTTGTCTCGTTATCTGTATCGCTTGCCATGTTCATAGCACTATCCAGCTCGGAACCCGGTAACTGGTCCAGATTTACTGGAGAATCATCGAAGTCAGTATCGTCAAGGCTGAATGGGTCTAAATTACCATCGTCTGTCTTCGGTAATTTATCCTCTTCGTCGTTTTTTCTCGCTTCTGGTTCTGTCTCCAGGTCTTCTTCTGCGGAACTGTTTTCAGTGTCTGAACCTTTATTGTCAAAGATATCTAAGACGTCCTCTGAATCCTCGTCAAGGCTAAACGGGTCATTTGTCTCTTTCTGCTCTGTTTCTAACTCTTCTTTGTCGACAGATTCCATACTGACAGCTGAAGGGCCCTTGTTTAATGCACCATCTTCCGCTTCAGCAGAAAGGGCTTCGTCGTCTTCTTCAGGTTTTTCTTCAGATTTGTCAGATTCGGATTTTTCAACCTGCGGTTCTACCCAAGTCCCGTTCTTTTTCGCCTCAATTTCTTTCAGTCTGTCTTCCAGGATGATTTTGATATAAGGCTCCATCATATTTAATGCATAATCAATATCTCTGTTATTGTAGATAATGATATCGTACTTGTGGTTCTGTTCGTATGCATTAAACTGTTTTGATTCATCAGCATTTCTCGATTCAAAATCGCTCTCTGTATTCCCACGCTGCAGGAACCGTTCTTTCCTGATTTCGTCATTAGCGTAGATGTAAAACTGCACAATATGAAACTCTTTTCCGTGTTCTTTTTTTAAGTAATCAATGCCATCTGGGTCAATCACATAAAAATCGCACTGGTTTAAGACCTCAACTGTGGTGCAATACCGACAACCGTTAATTTCAGTTTCAGCGGCGATATCCTGCAGTTTGTTATACTCTTCGTTGGAGATGAAAATATGGTCTGAATGTTCCATATCTGCCAGTTCATCAGGTCTTGGCTGTCTTGTCGTGTATGACTGCAGAACTTTCAGCCCTAATCTCTCAGCCATTTTTTTTGCGACAACGCTTTTTCCTGCTGCTGTTCTTCCTGTTATTGCAATGATTGTTTTTTTCATGATTTTTTTAATTCCTTTCTTTGTGTATTTATGGTTTACGTTGATAATATGCCAAATCCACAAATGACTGAAAATAAGGTTGCTTATTTTTTTATTCTATTTTTTTTGCCATATTAAAGATGTAAGAACAAATAAAATAAAAAAAGAAAGGAAGCTAAAAATGAAATACTATGCTATGGAAACGGAAGACGGAGCCACGTTATATTTTGATGGTCATGGTGGAGCTATTGTTGACATCGATATTCCTGATGGAGTTGAGACGATAACCTTTTCTGCTGAAAATGAATTCGGTGGACAGTATCAATGTGTGTATCTCAAATCAGTATTGAAACAGTTTCCAGACGTTAAAGAGATAAAGATTAAGCCGTCTATCTGTAG
The DNA here is from genome assembly GCF_020553125.1 of Blautia sp. MSK20_18. Lineage (NCBI taxonomy): Bacteria > Bacillati > Bacillota > Clostridia > Lachnospirales > Lachnospiraceae > Blautia > Blautia sp. MSK20_18. The sequence continues at coordinate 613 of NZ_JAJCGR010000064.1, read as the reverse complement.
TATTGAGATTGCGAACGAGATGTTTCCAAATGTACAGATGGTAACATCTGAGAATACACGTTTCCAGAGTGGTCCGCTGCTTATGCACAGACATTCCAGTACACAAGATAAGTACACTTTATATAATACGTTTTGTCAAAAGCCTGGAAGCGTCATAGACCTTAAAAATGTAAATCAGATTAATGGATATGCGTTTTCTGGATGTATGTCTACGACAGTAGTGAATAGCAATAAGATTGATTATATTGAGGACAAGGCCTTTGCTGGTTCGCTATTCGTTATGCCAAGTTATAAAGAGCCAATAGTCATGGCGGGTTCTGTACTTGCAAATATCAATCCAAATGCGCCTGAGATTTATATTGGAGATGCTATTTCCTACATCAGCCGTTATGCAGATTTTAGCAATGTAAAAGTAATCCACTTGGATAGATTCAAAAGCATAAACAAGTTATTCTCGCCTTCCTGTCCGGATGGATGCGAATTATTCATAGATGAAGTAGAAAAAACTTCAGTATATGATTTTACAAAATGTTACAAACAGAACTATAACGGATACAATTTTAGGATTTAAAGCGGGAATCCTCGGTTATTCTATATCCGAGATGAAAGCGCA
>NZ_JAJCGR010000063.1:0-8867 GCF_020553125.1 Blautia sp. MSK20_18 | reverse complement strand
GGGCCCAGGCTCCGCACATCAGATGCTCGGTAATTTAATTGCCGAGTAGTTCACTTCTGAAACTTAATACAAAGAACAAAGAAAGGAATTAAAAAAATGGATAAAAAAATTGTTTTGCAGGATGGAGTGACTTTTTCTTATGATAATGATGGCGTCGTTCGGGATATGAGTATCCTTGATGGAGTTGAAGAAGTAGAATTATATATGGATGTTGCAATGGAGGATACGCGAAAATGTTTTCCGGACGTAAAAAAACTTATCGTAGGGAGTGGTGTCTCGATGATTGATATCCCAAATAGTCTATTTCCAAATGTAAGGTCTGTGGAATCAATGAGCACATGTTTTCAGTCTGGTCCATATCTTGTCCGAAAATTTGATTTAAAGAATACTTTTTATCGCGATGAAAATGACGTAATTGACCTGAAGAACGTCTATACCATTTCAGCATATGCTTTTAATGGCTGCAAAAGTCTGAAGATTAAAAATACAGATGCTCTTTCAAGTTGTATGTCTTATATGTCTATCAACAAAAACATTTTTGCTGGTTCTGGTCTGATGGCACAGCCATTCGTTAATGGTGTGAAAATGGCTGGAAATATTGTAATTGCAATAGACGAAACTGCAGATGAAATCGTAGTACCAGATGAAAATGGCAATAGAATTATCTTTCTTTACGGTATTCCGTTACATAAAATAAAGAAGATGGTGATACATAGTGAACATACATTATCCTGTATATGCTATGAAAGCGGACTGCCTCAGAATGTAGTGTTTAAAACAAATGAATATGTGATTCCAGGAGATATTGTGGATTTAGCACATAAATCCAGCGGGGCATCATATGTACATCACTTCTCAATAGAGTCACCAGATTATAAAGAAGTTGACGGTGTAATTTATACGTCGGACATGCAATCCTTGATAAGCTGTTCTATTGACGTAGACGATGTGACTATTCCGGAAGGGGTCACACAGATTGCTTGCCATGCATTTTTCAAGTCGCATCTGAAGTCAGTGAGGATTCCGGACTCATTAAGCGATATACAGAGAGGTGCGTTTGAAGACTGCAAGATGTTAGAAAAGGTTGACTTCGGAAAAGGGCTTACGGACATTGGGGTTGACGTATTTCGAGGATGCAAAAGTCTGAAATCTGTTGTTCTGCCACCGCAGATAAAACTAATCGAGCAAAATGCCTTTATGAATTCCGGTCTGGAGTCAATAGTATTAAACAATGGTCTGGAAGGTATCAATACTTGTGCTTTTTCTGGTACTGATATTAAAAGGCTGTGTCTGCCTGAATCAATAAAAAATGTTGAGACATGGTTTGTGAATGATACCATAGAATCTGTGAGTTCGCCGATACTCCACAGAAACATCGTTTCCTCTATCTCAGTCAAAGGGTATTACAGTAAAGTAACAGACTCATATGTAAAACTAGAGATTTCCGGAAAATATGCCTATCTGCCAAAATGCATCAAACCTGGTATGTATAGAGAAATGCAGTCAAGGGTCGAAGCATTTTTCACGGACCCGACTACGGAATCTTGTACGTTCTGGGATTGCGCTTATTCTGCAAAAGGGAAAGAGAATCTGGCTTTTTGGGAATATAAAGAATTTAATGATGCATACGCAAAGGCCTATATCAAAAAGAACTCAAAAAGATTCATAAAAAGACTGCTGGATGAAGGAGATGAAGAGAGAGCTGTTGATTTTCTGAAAACGGGCTTCGTTTCCAAAGTCACATTAAAAACACTGCTTCCGATAGCAAAAGAAAAAGAGCAGACGACAGTACAGTCATACATCTTGGAACAGATGAACTCAAAAGGAATCGCAAAAGAAAATCTTTATCTGTAACACAGATAGCAGCAGGCGAAAGCCTGCTGCTTCTTTTTTTTGCTGTGCAAAAATCCTGCATATTGCAAACGAAAATAAAAAAAGAGAGGAGCAAAAAAAATGGACAAAAATAAATGCTTAAACGGATGGGCATTTCGCTGGGCGGAGAAACAGGCGCAGAAAGGAAATATGAGCGTTCAGATGCGTGCTTTTTGCATAATGTTGGTAGAAATATACTCTATTTATACCAAAATAAGGCTTTCTCTGAAAATCGCGAGATTGGACCGTAAGGTGTACAAGATAGAAAAACGACAGGCAAAACTGGCTAAAAGAGACGAAAAACTGAAAGAAAAAAATGCAAAAGCAGAAAGTCAGCCGGATAATGTCGAATGCCAGTTTACGTCAGATGTGGATTTGCAAAAAAATCGGATGCTATTTACCTGGTGCAACAGGGCATTTATTGCTTTGGCCTTATATATACCGTTTTGTGAGGCCTTTGGGTTCACCCTTGGGAATCTCAGGTTTTGCATCATTAAATGTCTCTATTTTGTGTATGCCGTTCTGGTACTGATGTTCCCGCTGTGTGTAAGTAAAGAGACCGAAGAAAAAGATAAGATGTTTTATATTCTGGAAATCGGGGTTGGGCTTCTGTTTATTTCTTTGGAACTTGCAGTTGCATTGTTTTTTGCAATGTGAGTAAGACGTTGGCCGGCAAATGCTGGCCTTTTCTTTTTGGACTGAAATTCGACATACTTCTTGTAGACGAAAAAAATATGATAAGAAAATAAGAAAGAAAGGAATAAAAAATGACAAAAGAAAAACAAAACAATATTCCAAAAGCGAAATATCCATGGGTTTGGGAATGCGAAAGCCGTACACTTATTTTTGGAGAACTGGCGATTGCTGCATTTCTGGCTTTTTTGCTAACTTCAGCACATGCTGCTCTGATACAAATGGAAGTATGCGTAGTACTTCTTCCGATTGTAATACATTTGCTGATGCGTGCTATGACGTTTGCCGGGCTGTATATCATTCTCCGGATAAAGACAACACCCGATGAGTTTTTGGTATATTGCAATCTTACAAGCAATGACGGTAAGAAGAGAATGATGGCCGCTGGTGTTAATGCCGATTTCATAGATAAGACAGACAAAAAACTGACGGATGTGATTGAACGGCATCCTTTCTTTTCCATTGCTGACCGCAGGGTATTTCAGTATACCTGAAAATTAAATTCTGGATAAGACAGACAAGACCGGCAGATGTCGCCGGTCTTTTTTTTGTATAGCTGCTAAATCCGGCATATTACATGTATAAAATCAAAAAGAAAGGAGCAAAAAAATGCTGAAAGAAAAAACGATGTGTGTAGGGGATTTGGTAAGCAATCGGGAATTTGATGTTAATTGCAACTTCGACATCTACTATTGCACAAAACCAGGGGCAGACTGGACTGATGGCGCAAAACGTATCTTTTCTACAATCGAAAATGGATGGGTTGAACCTCCCGATGACGTTTTAAAAATGGCAATCCGGTATGTAACATTAGACTTCAGCCGACATACGATTGTTGTGGAAGCGGGGAGGGCGTCTTAATGTATGATGTTTTGGATGTTGCAAAATATGTTTTGTATTATGCAAGAAAGCATGACTACGGAATGTCGGTCCTGCAATTAATGAAGATTTTGTATTTTGTGCAGGCACAGTTTCTGGTAAGCAAAAAGAAGCGTGCTTTTCCGGATGATATCGTTGCTTTGGACTGGGGACCAATGGAAAGAAAAGTCTGGGCAAAATATGGCGTCTATGGAAACGCCAATATCCCAGTGCTTTTAGGCGCGAATTTCGCAGAAGAAGAAAAAATATATACAAATGCTGTTGCAAAGATATATGCGGAAGACGCATGGCTGATTGGCGTCATTGTAGATTTGTTGCTTGGATATAACAATACCGTTCTACTGGATGTGATTCGTAAGCAGACACCATTTAAAAATGCCAGGAAGAATTTTCCTGGGTTCGAAATTTCAGATAAAGATATGGTTGATTTTTTCTCGTAAGAAATCCGGCATATTGATTCTGCGCAGAAGAAGGAGTGATGCGACATGTGCAGAAAAATAAACGATAGGGAATTTCAGGTGCAGGACGATATTAACCAGGTCAACAAACTGCTGGCAAGCGAATTACGAAGAAGTGACTACCTGAATCTTCAGAGCATTTCGGCTTTGTCTTTGGCAAAGATTGCATACGAAATGGAAAAATTAAATGCAATAAATGCAGAAAAAGAAAGTGAGGAATGATGTATGACAACATACGAAAAATTTTGCAGAGAGGCGTATAATCTGCTTAAGAAAAATATAAAAGCAGATAATGGTGTTCCATCTGAAGAGGTTGAGAAATTCCTAAAAAAGGAGCCTCACGATTCTGAGTTCTATTTTTATTGCGGAGTAGCAGCGTCAAATGTCGTTAACGATATCTCTCACAAGAACGGAAGCAGCAGATTTTGGGACGATGATGTGGTAAACGACCTGGTGCTGTTCAAACTTCTTATCGGAATGTAATGGAAGGAGGCGCGTATATGGTATTAGCAGAAGAAAAAGAAGTGGTCTACGCACCAGAAAAATGTTATTTCGATGGTAATTGGACAAAAAAGTCTGAGATAGACGTGAGAAATCAAACAATAAGAACAACCAGAAGAGAGCTGGAAGAGACAGTGGGGATTCCGTATTGTACGAGAATTGATTACAACATGGAGTTTTGAACTAGCGGGCGTTTGCCCGCTTTTTTTCTGCTCGCAATTCCGCATATTGTATGTGTAGAAGAAAAATAAGCAATGGATAAAGAAAGGAAATATAAGTATGAAAACAGTAATAAAAAAAGAGCATGCGGAATTATTTGATGTTGAAGACAAAGACGGCTACACGCTCGCAAAAAACGGCGTGAAGTATTATATTTCACTTCAGAAACATCTATTTGTATGCACAGATATTGACGTTCCTGAGGATGTTGTCGAAGTAGCGTTTTCATCACCGGCAACAATTAAGATTGACCGTGGGATTAATAAATCATTCCCGAATGTGAAAACACTGATTATTGATTCCAATGTTGACGAGATATCAATTCCAAATGAATTGTTCCCAAATGTGATAGAAGTTATATCATATAATGACAACTATTTTTCAGGTCCTGCATTGATACATATAAATGAGTTTTGGGGAGACACTGCTTTATACAACTCATTTTGCTTGCGTGAGGATGCAACTCTTGACCTCTCACGAGTAGAACAAATCAATGATTATGCACTCTCTGGATGTATGACGAAGCAGATTATATGGTGCCGTTCAGCGCTACATATTCGCCCACATGCATTTGATGGCTCTGTCTTTGATAATATACAGCCACAAGATGGAGTTGTGGTTGCCGGCAATATTCTTGTAGATATTGACCATGATGCACAGGAAATAGAAATTCCGAGTTGTGTGTATAATATGGATTATTCACGCGTCCAACTGGCTACAGTACCAAAACTCATCATAAATAACATTGATGGTATGCGAGGTATTGATTTATATGGGCTATCAGGAATCGTGCGATTTACAAAACAATCAGATTTGTATGGTGATGAAGTACCATTCTGGCGAAAAGACACATTTAAAAATACATACAGGATTGAAGTGGATACAGATAGTCAAAGATATAAGAGTGTTGACGGGATTTTATATTCAAAGGATGGAAAAAGTCTGCTCAAGTGTCCCACAAAAAGAACGGGCAAGGTGATTATACCAAATGGAGTGACTGAAATCCATGCATGCGCATTCGAAGGCTCTGAAGTAGAATCTGTTACATTTCCAGATTCATTAAAAATAATTGGAAGTTATGCTTTTCGAAATTGTTTATACCTGAAAAACGTAGATTTTGGAAATGGTATTACTCAAATCGGAGACTCTAACGAAAAGGACATTAGGAGTTTTGGTTATTTATTTGAGGCTTGTGAAAATTTAAAAAGTGTAAGCATTCCTGAACAGGTTGAAATAATTGGCTATGCGGCTTTTAGTAAATCTGGGATTGAAACCGTCGAACTACCCGCAGGCATAAAAAAGATTTGTGAATGTGCTTTTGACAGGTGCAATATCAGGAGAATATCACTACCAGCAGCTGTGGAACTAGGTAGCGACGCTATATCGGAAGTGTCAGAAATCCATGTAGAAGACGGAGAGCATTTACCACACGGGATTATACAGAGTATGTCAAAATATAACGGACTTGCAAAATATATTACTCCGGATTCTAGTCTAGTCGTAAAGATAACACAAGGCAATAAGACTACATATATACCAAAGGATTTCTCTGGGATGCATACGACCATAGATACGGATAATCCATCTATGGATGACTTGCTCACATTTTTTCATAAAAATCATGTCAGAATTCTTAGGTTTCTGGTAAGAAGTAATGCAGCAAAAGATTTTTGTAATGCATTAAGCATTTCAGACTGTTCAAATGAAGAATTACTACGACTTTTAAGTGTAACGAATGATAAAAGCACGGTGATTCGGGCGTACATATTAGACGCATTATCCGAAAAAGAAGAAAAGAATGAAAAATTAAAGCTGTAAGTAAAGCAGCAGGCCAAAGGCCTGCTGCTTTTTCTTTTTCTTGTTTCTCTGCATATTATTTTTGTATTTATAAACACAATAAAGAAAGGAAAAAATATGAGCGAAAAATACAAAAAAGTATACAAAAATGGAACCACTTATCATATGTCAGAAACCGGCGCATGCAGGGATATTGATGTGGAAGACTGGGTAGAAGAGGTATCGTTTGGAGAGGATGTCACTAAGATATGGTTGAGAAAAAACAGCAAAAAAAGATTTGAAAATGTAAAACGAATCCATATCGGAAAGAATGTCTATTCTATAGAAATGCCAAATACTGTATTTCCAAATGTCCGTGAGGTAACATCAGACAGGGAAAGTTTCCCTGCCGGACGCATGCTGACGGAAAGAATATCTATCGGAAAAATTGACCTTAACAAGACAACTCTTCTGAACGCTTTTTGCCTAAAACCTGAGGAGCCATTGGATTTATCAGGAATTTGGGGAATCCGCACTGGGGCTTTGGTAGGCTGTTGCTCTGAGAAGGTTATTAACAGCGAACAGATTGAAATGGTCAAAAAGTCAGACTTTCTGAATGAATCCAATATCTGTATTGAGGATAGGACCGCAACTTGCGGAGTAAAAATGGCAGGAAGCATTGTAGTTGATATTAGCGACAGCAAAGATTATGTAATACCTGAAGATGCAACGTTAATCGCAACAAATGTGACGTTCCCGAAGGGAAGTGTAATTGATGTGCGATGCAGCAATGAATCGTTTTTCCGGTCACAACGCTTGAGGTCATATAATAGCTTCAGTCTGTTTTTGAATGGAGAGGGTCACTTTGATAAAGAAGAATTTGCATGTCTTCGCAGAAATCATGTTGAGCTTGGCCTGCAAAATGAGGAATATGTCAAAGTCGGAGATATCATATATTCAAAAGATATGACAGAACTGCTCCATTGCGATTATACTTCAAACGGGAACTGCGAAACAGCAGGAAAAATCATGATTCCGGATACAGTCAAAATAATAGCTGAAAGTGCTTTTGAGAACTGCAGTGAAATTACAGAAATAGTTATTCCTGATTCCGTGGCAGAAGTAGGACGTTATGCTTTCCGTTTCTGCGACGGAGTGGAAAAGATGACGCTGGGAAAGCACATCAAATATTTAGGGCATGAATGTTTTGAGTATATGAAATCACTGACTGAACTGGATATCCCGGGCAGTGTGACACGTGTTGAGCCTATATGTAGTGGTTGTACCGATTTAGAGAATATCAAAATCAATGAAGGAGTACAATCTGTGGATTTCTCAAATCCGTGGAATCACATACGTCCTGATGTTCTGGAAATACCTTCTACCATCAAGGCGTTTGCTAAAAGGAGCCTTATTGGAATGCATACCGTTGTGTTGCATACAAATGAAATCCCGAAAGATTTACTGGCAGCCATGCATGATTACGATGCGCCTGCAGCGAATGGTAAATATAAATATAACTATGCACACGAAAAAGCCATAATAAGTGAAGCTCTGTGCATAAAAACGCCACGGCGAAGGATTTACATTCCGGCTGAGGCCACAGATAGGAACTTTGACATCATGAACGACTTGTTGAATCGATACGGAGTATATGCACCGGCAAACTTCTTCCAGTATTGCAGGACAACACGCCAGAAGCTGCCACTCGCATTCATGGAATGGCAGGATGTGCATGAAACGCAAACCCAGAACTACATAAGAAGAAACCGAAAAAGGTTAATACAGGACCTGATTGAAGAAAATATGGAAGACGGACTAGTTATGGCATTAAAAGATGGAATCTTTCAGGCAAATGAGATTAAGGATTACTACGACATGATTGAAAATACCGATATGCAGATTGCAAAGGCGTATGCGCTGGATATGACAGGTGAAAACAGTAAGAAAAATGTATTCAGGCTTTAGAAAAATGAGCACCCGAAAAATAAGGGTGCTCATTTTTTGTGGGCTTTGAGGAATTTTATCAATGAAATCTGGTACCGCTGGTGCCGAATCCGGCAAGGCCGGGGAGGCGTCATTTTTAATCTCTGCACTCAGCCTTACGGCTTCGCTTGACATTTGCTGCGCAAATTGGTACCGAGCCGATACGGCGAGGCGTCAACGCGTAGCCATTGCACCCCAAATCTGCTTGTCTTTTTGGTAAATCAGATTTACAGAATGTATGTTTTCATCGTCTTCTAGCATATACTCGCAAATATATTCGGCATAAGTTACTGCGTTGGCAATGCATTTCGCGGAAACCCGGATTGGCTTTTCTCCTGGAAAGAACTGGACATATATAGGAATCATCTTTCCATTTGTAGTGAACTACTCGGCAATTAAATTACTGAGCATCTGATGTGCGGAGCCTGGGCCCCGTAGATTCAGGGTGGGTCCATACCACCACTACTGTTTTTTACACAGCTA
>NZ_JAJCGR010000062.1:0-8994 GCF_020553125.1 Blautia sp. MSK20_18 | reverse complement strand
TTTAATAAACCAACACTGTGCGCAGACTTTTTACCGCCTGCGAACGTGTCGCACTTACCCAAAAATCCTCACCTGATTGCTGCCCTTCACCTTTGGTATTAGCAATAATGGTTGTTACCAGTTTTAGAATATCTTTTTCACTGCGGATATATACAAATGGATTATAGTGCATGGATTTTTTGAAGTTAATTGTATTCAAAACTTTGATTTTATACGGTTCATATATAACTTTTCCCTCTTTGTCCCGCATGATTTTTCCATTCTCATCCGTCATTGGACTGCCTTTTGCCAGCATACTGCCAACTTCCAGAAGCACAGTTCCCTTTGGATCAGTAATCACATAAGAGCTGTGCATCTGCATAATGTTAGGCTTTACAAAAAATCTGGTTTTTCCAGAACCGGAACCGCCAATTACCAGAATGTTTTTATTCCTGGCGTATTTCGGATTCTTTGGTCTGCTTGACATAGTAAGACTCTCTGTTTCTGTGAGAATAATATTATTTTCAAATTCAGGATCAGCATATGGTCGTATATCTTTTTCTGTTCCCCATCTGGCAGAACCATACTCCACACCCAGCCGATATTTCCTGGCATTTTTCGTGCGGTAAATAATAATAAACTTTACAGCCACGCCTCCTGTAATTCCCCAAAACAGATCCATATGATTCAAGCTTGGCCAGAGATTCCGAAACGCCAGTTCAAAATAAGTAATAGTGTTCATAAATTTATCCCAGGAAGTTGCTCCGGTGTTTACCCGATACAGCCAGGCAATCTTATTGAAAAAATAAGCAAACATCAGATAGGGGAAATTAGCTAAAAACAGCTTTTTCTGATCTGCCCTCTTCAATTCACTTGCCTTATCCGTAATCTGATTTTTCACATCCGCAAGAATTTTTCCTGGGATACTCTCTGAAGAAAAAAAAGCTTTTCCAGATATTTTTCTCTTTTTCGGAGAGCCTCTGATATGCTGAACTTTTCCTCTTTTCTTCTTATGCTGCTGTTTTTTCTCCGTCATAAACTCTGCCCTCTGTCTTTCTGCTGTTCTCTTGCTCGTTCTCTGTTCTTTCCTTTAGACACAGCATCCTTAAAGTGCATAAGTTTTTTCATAATAGATGGTTTATCCTTTTTATTCATCTGTACACCCAAATATTTCTTAAATGCCAGATTCATCATTTCTGTATCCTGCCCTTTAAAGAACACATAGTAAGTCGGTGGCTTGGTCGAACTGTCTTTTTTCAAGGCAAAATCTAAGCGGTATTTCTTCGCCACACGCTCAAAAGACTTGATATTTCCATCTGTGATTTCAATATTGGATAAACCAGAACCCTGGCTTTTCAGTTCTTTGTATGACTGTTTTCCAACCTTGTAAGGATTCTTTCCCTTTTGCTTCTGTCCTGACAGATACTTCCGCAGCATATTTTTTAACACGTCGGCAGTCACTCTTGCAGTTTTAACCGACAATGCGATTGTTTTCTGTGTAACTTCTTCCTGCAATTTGCACGCCTCCTTTCGATTCCGATCAGCAAATTATGGTGGAACTAACAGATGGGGGAGATATATTTTCATTGGAATTTGGCTCCTTTCCACTTCCCGACAAATTGTCGAGAAGTACTCTTTAAAATATAAAAAGCCGGCTGATTCCAATTTCTAATAAAATGGACCAACCGGCTACAAATTCTCTATTTCGTTTTTTCATTAATAAGCTGTTTTTTTATGAATACCAGCATTGAAATGAACTCAACTAACAACTCATATGCACTATGTATATCATCCGTTCCATATTCAACAATTCCATTATGCAGAATATTATTTCTAAACGGAATTCTTTTATCAATTTCCTTTGTATAAGCGTCAGTATTTGCAAACACTACATATGTAATTCCCATAACGTAAAGTTTTCCCACACTCTCAGAAGACATTCCCTCATTTTCATCTATAGACATTCGTTTTACTATTTGTTTCACTTTTGAATAAGGCTGTTTCGTGTAATTTAAAGTATTATATATTAACGGTTCTATATGTGATAACAATATTACTAATTTTTCACGTTCACTTATGGACGGATTGCTTATAATACTTTTTATATAACAATGTAATTTATTTTCTTGCTCATAATACTCCATAAGTTCTTCTTCCGCATCTTCTTTATCAATAAGCCCATAACTGTTTACCAACCACCAGACATCTTCATAATTCAAATCATAATTACTTAGTTTTTGAACGTTTGCAAAAAGTTGCGTATTCTTAACATCATCTGGTATATTTTTTAAAAATTCTGTCAAACTTCCAAATAAAGTATCTGGTATATTTTGTGAGAAACGACTTATTTTTTTTGAAAACTCAAGTAACACATCACCCAATTTATCTGTATCTATAAAATGATCTTCTTTATTCATCAGACCCTCCCTCTACTTATTTGTCAATTTATTTTATTATAACCAATCATACTTATTCTGTCATTTATTTCTTAAACTCAGTAATAAATATACAGTACTGAATTGCACATACAACTTTCCTTCTTCCCAATCCATCTGATCCATCAGTAAACACTGAAATAATACATCTACATCCTGCAATTTATAAATCCGATTGCACGTTTCTGACAAACCTTTTAATTCTGGGACCTCTTGCATTGCGTTTCGCCTGTGCATAAGGCATTGCAGATATAATGCTTCCAGATGTTTCTGACTGAAAATAAGTGCTGTGATATCCTGTTCATTAACAGTACATTTACGTTTTTCTAACTCTTCCCGGGAAATATCCAGAAAACACCGGATATTTTCGACATATACATCACCATCAAATGTTGGATGCTTTTTCTTAATCCATCGTTTCGCCGCTACCTCCATATTCTTTCTGTCTCGATTAGATCTGGCACTACGGAAATTCAGCCTTTTGCCCATTTCTGCATAGATATTACTTTTTACCTGCCGATCTGTCAAAGCTGCGTATTCTTCATTGCGAAAAAAATAATCTAAAAGTTGGTTCATCTTAGCCTGACTATCTACCAAATGATAACATTCCTCGGAAAACCCCAAACCCGCAAATGCAACTGGCGCACTTCCTTTTTTGATTTCTTTTTCAATCACTCTCAAAATGTCTCTCTTTGATTCCATTTCTTGCTTTCCTTTCTCTTTTTCAATTTTCTGATTCTGTTCACAGATCATCAATAAGTTTTCATCTGCTCTTTTCGCTGTCAGTATTAATGAATAACAAACCAAAACCAGAAACAGTGATATCAATGCACTTCCTACACCAATCATAAAAACTTTTCCCCCTCCAATACATGAAGCAATCCGTCCCACTTAAAAAACGGACTGATTTTTTTCAGCATAGCAATCAAGTCCGCTTCATTTTCTATTTCAATATTCAAAAATTCTATTACACTAATTTCAAGTCCATCCGCAATTTTCTTTAATTGTTCTACTTTCGGCTTTCGTATGCCTATTTCATACTTCCGAATTGTATTCACATTAATTCCTGTTCGTTCTGCAAGCAGCTCCTGCGATAGCCCTCTCTGTTTCCGAAAATAACGAATCTTTTCATTTATCTCCATGTCTTTCATCTGTTGAACTTCTCGACAATTTGTCGGGAAGTTGTTCCCTTTCCCAGTTTTCTTTTCCTTCATATCCATACATAGATATTTCCTCATCCAATAGCCTTGCAACCATAAAGCAACAAGACAGCAAAAACAAAAGCACTATTCCTGCCATAATAATAATTATCAAATCAATCACATCTCATCCTCCTAGGTAAGCGGTACAGAAAAAGCAGCCTTGACAGACTGCTTTTTCAATCACCATATTCTATTTTTGTTCTCATGTAAAAAGGCTTCCGAAATTGTGCGAATCCCAAACGCTAATCCATCTATGTAAGCGTCTCTCTGTTCTGTTTGTTTAAGATTTAAAGTATATTCCTTGTAATCCTCAAACATTGCCTGCAGATCCGGACTCATTAGACTTATCATTTCCTTTTCTAATGTTTCACACAGTTCCTTTGTCTCTTCATAACTTTTACTTTGTGTCTCACATTGATTCATTGGATAAATGCTATAATACAATTTTTCCAGTTGCTTTTCGCTCATTTTTGATCACCATTTCTTTCAGTCTTTTTATGATCCATATAATTCCAGAAATGCCGTTTTTTAGCAAAATGCCTGCTACAGCTAATAATCTCCAGGCAAGAACCCCTATTCCAATCAAACTTCCTACCATCAGTTTAAGTACCACCAAACCAAGCATTTCCCCTGTCCCCACATTTCTTGGAACGACCAACAAAAACATTTTCTGGATTCCGAAAGGTATTCCCACAAAAAGCAATAATTTTCTCCAGTCTAATATTTCACCATTCATGCACATAGGGTGAACAATTAAGCAGATAATCATAGCTATTGCACCAGGAATTATCAATTTTGTTATAATTTCTTTTCCTCTCATATGCCACCTCCGTACATATCATGATTTACTTTTGCCTGGTAATAATTGCCTATTGTCGTTATTGAATTCATAAGACAGGTAAGCAAGTACGCTTTTATGTTCTTTACTTCCCTGGTATTCTCATGCAGACAGTCAAGTACATACTCTATGTGGCTTTCTTCCAGCAACAATAATCTGCTTTTTACGAACTGATATGGGTATTTCACTCCACTGATTGTAATATTCTCCCGTTCTATGCTGATTGTTTCCACAATTAGTGCCACAATTTCATCCAACTGTTGCTGTTCCCCTAATCTGCATCGTTGTACAAGACAGTCATATTCAATATTTCTTTTTACAAGTGCAGTATTCATCTGGAATAGCTTCATCTCTTCCATCAAATCCATTGACTGCTGTTCGGAAGAATCTGAAAGATTGATAAGATCAGTATTACTTCTGTCAGTATTACTAATATCAGTATTACTAATATCAGTATAATTATAATTAGTATTATTAGGGTCGGTTTTTCCGACTTCTGTACTTCGGTTTTTCCGAACTCCAGACTTCGATTTTTCCGACTTCCAGACTTCGGTTTTTCCGAACTCTTGACTTCGACTTTCCAGAACTCCAGACTTCGGTTTTTCCGAACTCTTGACTTCGGCTTTTCCGACTTCTTGACTTCGGTTATCATTCTCTGCCGAATCTAATACTTTTTCTTTTCTATATACAAAGCTCTTTACATAAATAATTGTTGGTTTTCCCAATCCTCTCTTTACTCTTTCAATCAAACCAATTCCTTTATCAGTATCTAATTCTGCAAGAATTTTCACACCTTTGTCTTTTCCGCAGTTCATATATTCCATCACTTGTTCCAATGTAAATATGATATAAACTTTCCCCTCATTGTCCACCCAATTATTTCTGATAGATAAAGCCATTCTGTCCAGCATCAGCCCATAAAGAACCTTTGCATCGCTGGACAGATTACGGAAATATTCATCTGTGAATAATACTTTGGGAATACGGTAAAAAGCAAACTGTTCCGATTCATAATCGTGAAAATAACCAAACTCTATTTTTGTGCTTTCGGATTTTGCCATTTTGCTTTCCCTCCTTCCCTCGTTATTGGCTTTTCTTCCAGTTATCAAGCAGTTCATAGATAACCTGTTCAATCTGTTCTCTGTTATATTCCTTTGGAAAATACTTTCGTATTTTCTTTTCAGTTAAAGTAATTTTTCCTGTCTCTGTTTTCTTTTCATTCAAAATAAGCTGTACCGCTAATTCTGTCAGATTACCTTCATCGCTGTATTGCTTCAGTTTTGTTGCCATTGAACCTGTAACAGAGCTTGCTCCAGACACTATGCAGTCTTTCACCCAAATCTGCTCCGTTTCTGATAAATAGGTTAATGAAACACCTACTGTAAAATTAATCTTTCCTTCATCCAACAATTTCAGCAATTCCGGAATAAGACAGGTCAAGCGTATATAACGCTGAACGGTTCTTCCACTGTCACCGGCAGCCTGTCCAACCAGATCTGCACTGTCAACAGAAGCTGCGTTTTCGTCTTTTATGCCCTGATGTTTTACTGCATCCATCTTCATCTTATAAGCATATGCCTTTTCGCTTGGAAGCAAATTTTCTCTCTGTATATTAGAATCCACCATAACGATTACGGCTTCATCATCGGTATAGTTCCGTATGAGTACTGGCATTTTACTTTTTCCAGCCAGTTCGCAACCACGTTTTCTCCTGTGACCAGCAATCAGTTCATATCCTCCCTCTGCGCGAGGACGTACCAATGCAGGATTTAAGATGCCATAATTCTTGATACTTTCTACTGTTTCAGCCATTTTTTCATCATCATTTACATGAAATGGATGATTTCTAAAAGGATGTAACTCATTTAATGGCACTTCAACAATCTGATTAAGAGTATTCTGTTCGGCTTCATTGATTCCAAGCAATTCATCATAAGAAGTAAGCTGAATTTCTTTCTTAGGTTTACGCATGATTCAGCACCTCCTGGACAAGTGCTTGATAACTGTACGCACCTTTTCCTTTTGCATCGTAAGAAAAAATACTGACACCTTCTGATGCAGTTTCGGCAAGAGCTTCTGTTCTTGGAATTGTCTGATCAAAAATTATAATCTCTGCTCCATAAGCATCTCGTACTGCCTGCTTATTTCTCTTTGAATTATTATAATGACTGCTGTCCATTGTAAACAGAATCCCTTCAATCTGTAAATCAGGATTAAATCTCTGATGAATGCCTTTCACAACTTTCAGTAATTCCATGAGGCCATCTGCCGCATAGTATTGAGGCTGCACCGGAATCAAAACGCTATCAGCTGCACTTAACGCATTAATTGTCATCATTCCCAACGAGGGCATACAATCAATCAGGATATAGTCATAATCATTTTCCAAAAGTTCCAGATATTCTTTTAAGACTTTTTCTCTGTCCTCTACCGTAAATAATGACATGTCCATTCCCGAAAGAAGTTTATTAGATGGAATTACATCTATTCCTTCCTCATGGTGTAAAATTGCTTCCCTGGGATCAAATTCTAATCCCATAATGATATTTTCCATCATTGTTTTCAATGTTACCCTTAAGTTCTTTGGAAAACCAAGTCCCATTGTCAAATGTCCCTGTGGATCAGCATCTATCAGCATTACACGTTTTCCAACCTTAGACAGTCCTACTCCAAGATTAATAGTGGTTGTAGTCTTTGCTACTCCACCTTTTTGATTTGCGATTGCGATTATTTTGCACATGATATAATTCTCCTGTTTTTCTACTATTTTTTATTTACATTACTTTTTTCAATTTCAGCATAAGCTCTATAATATTTGCTCGTCCCTTTATTGGAATAAAGTTCCGATAATTCCATAACTTCAATTTTAGGATGACGCTGCAGGATTTTCTGAAACCATGCAATATCATTTTTTGTTCCCATCAGTCTCACTTTCAGCATTAATCTATTCCTCCAAGCATGGCATGTAACTTTTGATTGTACACTACATATTCCGGATAACGGATCTGTATTGCCTGCCAAAAATATGGTGCATATGCACAGCAGAAGATATCCTCTACTGTATACTGTCTGCACTCGTTTACCTGTTCCTCTGCATCTTCATAATCCCAAACGCTTGGCGTGCTGTTACAGTACAGATTAAATGCCATCCTTACCACTTTTAAGCTACCGCTTGTCTGCCATCCTTCATGTAAACATTTCGTTTTAACAGACCCCGTTTTAAAATTATAAATTCTGTCAGCATTTTTTCTGGTATCTCCATTAATACCCAGACAATAACACAATGCCTTATGGTACACATCCTGATACCGTACTTCTTGTAATTTTTCATAGTAGAATTTTTCATGTGCATCACTGATAAAAATAATGTTTTCTGCTCCTAACGCTGTACTTTTCATTTTGAACCTCCTTGAAATAAAAAAGGACCTTACCAATTGTTCTACCAATTAATAAGGTCATACTATATGTTACTTTTCTAAATTCGTGCTAGGGATTCCTCTTTAGTAAAAACTTAGTAAAACATCCCTACTGGTTCAAAAATATACTGTAAAATCAAGGTTTTTCAGAATTTTGCTAAGGTAGTGCCGTGGCAAATGAAAAGCACTTTTATCATAATTTTGTTTCTCCTTGTTTCTCCTTGTTTTGCCCTGCAGTACCCTGTTTTGCAAGGATTTCTGGAGATTTTGTGAAATGCTCTGAAATTACAGATTATAGCAAATCAGAGCAGAATTGAGCATGTTGTTACTACCTGTTAGTAGTAAAATTGGTAGTAAAAAATAAAAGATTACTACTAAGGATTTTTAGAGTCTTCCATGACATTTTTTATATTTCAGTCCACTGCCACATGGACACTTTTCATTAGGATAAATCTTTTTCTTTTTTCTTTCCTTTATAGGAAATTCAACTGGCAAAGGCACTACCCCTTTAGCAAGCAATTCTAATTCTCTTAACCTATAAAGGTATTCTGAAATAACCAAAATTGCTTGAAACATACTTAATGCTTCAATTTCAAATTCAAGCAGATATTCAGACAGTTTCTTTTCTCTCTTTTTAGGATCTGGAATATATATTATTTTTTGAGTTGATGTTTCATACTCAACATCATTATGTCCTATTGCATTCCGAAGTTTTTGATTATACTTTACATCTATCGTACGCATATAGAGTTCATTCTTGTTATATAAATGAAATCTATTAGCTTTTGTCGCAGCTATAAATTTATCCAAAGAAACAATTCCTGCATTGTTCGCAATAAAATCGTTCGCATCACCTCTATTTTTTATATTATCAATTGCCGCTGGAATAATCAAAAGATTTCCTAACGTCTCATATGCATCTAAATAAAACTGCTTTACATCTTCATACGTACTTGTTGTAGTTCCCTCCACTTCAAGATCTACACTTCCTTCATCACAAAATTGTAACGACAAAGCCGGAATCAAATAAGGATAAGCCACTATAAACTCGCCTAATAGAGTATTAATCGTAAGCGTCCAATAAGAGGGTGTATCGAAATTTCTGGCTGTTGCATGTAAACTAT
>NZ_JAJCGR010000061.1:0-10507 GCF_020553125.1 Blautia sp. MSK20_18 | reverse complement strand
TATGCGCTTTCATCTCGGATATAGAATAACCGAGGATTCCCGCTTTAAATCCTAAATATTCATGTAGACCTGCAGCATAATCAAATAATGCGTCTTTATGCACGCGCTTTAAAAGCAAAGCATAGACCAAAGTATTTCTTAGGCATCATTTGCCAATGGATAGGGGGCTTGATGAACAGCCCTTTGTTAGCACGGTCAGCATATGGCTCATTTGTCTTATGTTCGAGAGACGAAAGCGACACGGCTTCAAGAACAAAACTCTTTATCGTTAACTCCTGGAGGTATTTTTCGGAGTTTCACTCCGTTTTAGATACCACCTCTATAGGAGCAATGCACCGCATAGGGGTGGAGACTTCATTGGAACTTTTTTATCTTTCATTTGCATTAATACATATGCAGCAACAGTTGCATTTCCAGCGTTAATAAGATTTATATGGATAACTGAATATTCTGGACATCCTTTTCAGCATCGCCATCATGCAAACTTTGCAGAAGGTAAGCCTTCAGCATTGTATTTCCGTTTCCACTTTGCACAACATCAAAAGCCTCGGCCACCGCATCTCTTCCAAACACGTCATCGCGCAGCAGCCTGGCAAGCAATGGCACATTTTCGCTTAGATATAGAATCGCGTCTTTGCCATTTTCTTTTAAGAATTCTTTTGCACCTTCATTCTTTGTATATGCAGCATACATCTCAGCAGCACACATGACCCTGTATTTCTTATTAACCGCATGTTGAAAAAGAAGTCCTTTTTGCTCTTCGTTGTCTAGATATCTTTCTGCAAGGCGCTGCATACCTGCAGCAGTTATGCTCACGGTATTTTTTGGTATCAGGATACTGCTATCTCCAACATTCAGTTTGACGGTGTACGCTGAGCCACGTCTTATTTCATCTGCATGCGAAACAAAAGCGCGCATCAGGCCTTCAGGCATGTGATGTACAGTCATTTCATCTACATACGGGAATGAGAATACGCCGATTGTTTCAACTGATTCTGGAAGGACTATAGAATTTAACTGTTTACATCCAAGAAAAGCCATGTCGCCTATTGTTTTTATATTTCTACCAAAATGTATTGTTTTTAATTTCCGACAGTGCATGAAGGCCATATTTCCAATCTTTTCCAACGAATCCGGGAAGAAAATTTCATCCATACCGGATAACATGAATGCTGAATGCGCAACTTTTTTGCCATCTTTCATTACGAACTTCTGGCGTCCTTTGGAGATTTCCACATATCCATTTACACCATCAATCTCTTCTGTAAGAGGATATCTTTTTGTTTCCATTTTTTGCTCCTTTCTTTATATTTTCTACTGACAATATGCTGGATTTATAAGCGACAAAAAAAGGACCGGCAAAGTGCCGGTCTTGTTTATAAGCTTATAAGTCAAAATCATCTTTGATGCTTTTGGGCTTTGCATTTAATAGCTGCAGAACATATGCCCTCATTTCCAGATAGTTTTTTACACTATCGGACTGTTTATCCAGAAAATTTACTACAAATTGTAAGTCTTCGTGTGTGGATATTACCGAATTGAGGTATATTTTTAGCAGTTCGACATTTTCATGCGCAAAAATCGCGTTAAGTATGTATTTTTCATTTTCGAGCAAGTAATTTTTTAAGAAGATTCCGTTTTTCTCGTTCTTCTCTTCTTCACTCATATGCTCATAAATTTTGATAGCTACTTCTTCCTGCTCATCGTTCACTGCGTAAGCGTGAGAGCCTTTTGTAATCTCTTTTAAGAGCATCTTTTTTTTGTTTAATGAACATTTTTTTGAAGATATATTCTTGACCTGCAAGATAAATCTTTGTTTATCACTGGTTTCCATCATTTTTGGAATTATATACATAAAGTCTCCCATTTTTATCCCAAGTGCTCCACTATATTTATCCATACAAGATGGGGGACAGTAAAACCTTGAAGTAACGATAGCTGTACTTAAAATGGTTGGAAGTTTTCTCAATCCGATTTCGGTGTCGTTAATTTCTATTGTTTTTTCGCTCATAGTATTTTCCTTTCCTGTTTAGATTTATCTGAAATATGCAGGTTAAAAAATCAAATGGAAAAATCGTATTTTGAAATTATCTTCCTTTCGTTTAACGCCTGCAAGAGATACGCTTTCATTTCCAGATAGTTTTTTGTTATATCGGCCTTTTTGTCCAGCAAATCTATTGCAAATTGCAAATCCTCTTGAGGAGATATCCGAAAATCCAAATACATTTTTAGCAGTTTAATATTTCCATGCGTAAAAATCGCCTCAAACGTATTCAGCTCTTTGTCAACCAAGTAATTTTTTAGAAGCCTTCCTCTTTTACTATTCTTTTCGTTCGTATCCATTGCCTGATAAATATTGATGGCCGTTTCTTGCATTCTATCTTGAATTGCATACGAGTAAAAATCGATGGAAACATCTTTCAGTGATTGTTTTTTCTTGTCTAAGGATGGCTCTTTTGTAGAAATACCTTCAATTTTGGCAATGAGCAATCGTTTGTTCAGTTTAGTCATCATTTGCGGAAAGTAGCATACAAAATCGCCTATTCTTATTTCGAAAGTTCCGCTGCATTTGGTAAAATCATGTACACGCCTTCTATACAACGGAGTGCAGATTTTCATATCCAAAATAGAAGAAAGTCGCTTAATGGCTACATCCGAATCATCAATCTGTATTATTATTTTACTCATTATTTTTCTCCTTTTTCTTCCACTTACAATATGCCAGATTTACAGGCAACAAAAAAAGAATCGTAGCACGTACGACTCTTTTTCTTCTTATTTCGTGATTGACCGACGGGCAACCATAGGTTGATAACTCCCCGGCTTTGCCGGAGTCGTTACCAGATTCCGTTTCACTCCAATGACCGTGGCTTCTTCGCGAGGCCGGAAAGCGCCTCGCAGGACTAACACTATCCCTCTATCCCCTGTTACGGGGATTACCTTTAAAAAATATACTATGCAACAATTTTTGATGTTGCTGACACCTCCCCGCCTTTTCTATCGGGTACACAGCCTTAAACATTTTACACATACAAGGTCTTTTGTATACAACGGCATATGTTTTTAAGTTTTATTCTGGCAAATGCCAGGTACAAGATTGTTCTTATCTTGTTACATATATAGTATGCCGAAAAAATATAGTTTTTGACGAAAAAAAGAAAAAAATATTTTTTAATTCTTTACGCTTATATCCGACGGACAACTAAATATGTAAATCTAAGCGATGCATATTTAGGTTGGCCGCGGTTTTACGCGTAATTATGATAATCCAGCTCCAGGTCATCCTCAGCGCGGGTCTCTGCTTCCGGTCCATCTTTCTTGATAACTCGCCGTTCCGGCTCGTAGCCAGACTTCGAACGGGGATTCAGACTCGCGTGCGAAGTTGAAACCGGAACATTTGACCCGTGGGCGACTTTTTGTCGGCCGGGGATTCCCCGCTCTCCGTTAGCACTTCCGCCTCCGGTTTTCTTTCCTGCAAGCCCCCAACAAATTCTGTCCGACCATTTCTTTTCGCTTTTTTCAGCGTTTTTTTTGCAGTTTTGCCACCTCCTGGCCCTCCGTGCCAACGTTCCGGAAAACAGATTGCAGAACTGAAAAGTTTTTGATATAATATGTGTATGGGAAAACTTAAGAAATAAGGCGGCCTATCCTCTCACATTACTTGAAAAATATTACTGACTTCGGAGAGGAGAAAAAAGCTCCCTCCGTTTTTTATTTATTACACAGAGGGGGTGATATACTATGACTGTGACGCTAGATGAGCTAATTGCAATTATTTCACTTATTGTGAATATCGTGATGCTTTGTTACATAATTTTCACAGGAAAAAAGTAAGCCGCCGACTACTGGGAATAGTCCACGGCTTGAAATAAAAGTACACTTATAAGGGTAGACTTCCTGTTTCTTAAGTTCTTCCCTATTTCTATATATCATATTACATTATTTGGCTGAAAAAATCAAGCCCTTCTATAAAAAAAAGGAGTTTTCAGATATGGAACAATGGGATGTCGTATGTATCAGATGCGGAAAGCACTTATTCTCCGAACAAAGAGCATCTACTGCCGGCGGCATACACCGTCTGCACGAAACAAATGACGAATTCTACGACGAAATTAAGGCTGAGTTTTACTGCACCAAATGTGCAAGAGACCTTGGCTATGACACGGACGAAGCAAACGACTAACACATACAAACATAGCAGCAACAGCCGGCCAGAGGCCGGCTGTTGCTGCGTTCTTTTTCTTCTTCTTTTCTCTCTTTCTTTCCTCCTCTCCTACGCCACTTTGTACACCTTCACATCTCCTTTTTCAAACACACATTTATATATTTTTTTTATCACCTCATCGCTACACTCATGCTCTTCATACGTCATCCCGTCTTCATAAATGATATAATCAATCCCTTCCTTTTTTACCAGTTTTTTTACTTTTTCTTTGTCTTTTGAGGAATAGACTTCAACCGCATTTGCTGCCCGGGTATCCGTATCATAACCCGCAGACCATGCGTAATATGGCCAGCCGTTATATAGCATGATTCCGGATAAGGTGATTTCCGACATGCTCTCTTCTCCCGTCAGTACCAAGTCGTTTTCTTTTACATTTTCTTTTAACCATTCTGTAAGACTGCTGCCCATGTCTATCTTTAAAGCGCGTTTATCTGCGTTGTAGATAGTCAGAAGGTCATAAGCTCCGGTGGCAGTCAGGGTTATCGCCAGCAACACGGCCAGCGTTCTTAAAAAGATGTTTCTGCTTCCCCACAATCTCGTCAGCGCATATGCCCATATCATGTTCAAAAAGATTGTTGAGATGATAATGTACTTGTGATTGACTGCGATATCCGGTGTCATGGAAACTGTAAAGGCAAAAATCACCGGGAACAGAAATGCGGCAATCATCGCGCGTTTCTTGCCTTTGAATATTACAAGGAAGACAGCCACTCCGAGAAAAAAGACTCCGGAAAGCATGATAAGATATAATACTACTCCGCCGGCTGTCTGTTTATCAGCCAGGAACCCGAAATAAAACCTTGTCTTCATCTCATCCTTCATGCTGCTTGCGATTCCTGCAGGCATAAAGAATCTTTTTTGTGCAAAAGACAACGCAATTGCATTGACAGCCATGACTACATAGTCAAATTTATTTGACGACATAACAGCAAACCATGCAAGGATTAGCAGTGTGGCAACAACAACTGCACCGTTCCAGAATGCCAGCGCCCCAAGCACTACGCCAAATGCGGCGTCAATCGGCCAGTCAGGAGAAAGAGCCCAGGCCTGTTTGCTTAACAAAGTTGTTTTCATTACAACAGCCACACGGCTCTGCGATACAGCGTTCTTTTTCTCGCTGATTTCTTTTTTTTTGTCCAGCCAGTCCAGACGCCCAGAAAAATACATGATAGGGATAATAGCGATGAGCAGGCCAAACCCCAGGTGCCGCTGATTTAAAAATACGTTGTAATTCCAAAGCCCCCAGTCTTCATGTGCTGTATAACCGATAAATGATGTATTATGTAAGAAATCACGCCAGTTCCCACTTGCGATTGACTGAATGAGTCTGTCAAATACTGCAATGCTGCTTCGGCAGAAAAACATCAGGACAGTCAGGGCGCCTGCTGCTGTGTTCCCTGTCAGTTCCTGCGTGAAATAAAACAGCAGGACCAGGAACCCCCAAAGAGATGCCGCTGAGATAAGGTTAAATGCCCAGTCAATCCGCATTCCCAGGAATTCCAGGTTCCCAGCCAGAAACTGAAACATGAAATGATATTTGACGTCCTGTCCACCGTAATGCGGATACTGTGTTGGAAAGTTATCATGGAATGAGAAGGAACGAATCATTGCGGTATGCGGGGAATAGTCGCTAAAAACCGTAACTCCGGATTTTAAAATCTCTTTTCCATTTTCTGTATCAATATGGAAAACATAAAACATAGTCCATAAAATAAAACCAAAAAGAGCACACAGGAGCAACCCTTCTCTTGCAAACAATCGCTTGTTTTGGATTCCTGACTTGTCTTCCGTATGTCGCTTTCCTTTTATTGTTACGAATGCAATAAAGCAAGTTACGACGATTGCGACCGCATTTCCATAAATCTTTGGATATCTCATGCCAAACATTACTTTCGCGGTATACGATACAAGATATGCTGTCCATCCTGATATCAGGTACCCAATGCCAACAGCCATGGCGAGCCTGCACCATATTGTGTTTTCAGCCTTTCGTCCGACCGGAATCTTTCCGGCTATTCCAAACCCGCATAAAAAAGAGGAAACTAAAAAGATAATCGCAGGCATTACTTGCGCTCCTTTCCGGTATCCGGCAGCAAGGCCTTTTCGTAACTTACGATTTTTTTGTTGCGAAGACGGTTTACGGTATCGGTTATATCTACCTCCTGCATTTTAGCCTCCTCATCTTTGCCATACACACGCATCAGTATCTTATCAGGGGTAGTCCAGTTTCCCGACACTGTCAGGCTTTCGTAGATAGGGGCCCCATCGGACCAATCATCCCTGCTTTCATTCATCTTTTCATAGCATTCTTTGCAGCATGGGATAATCCAGCCGCGGTCATTGATGATTGGCGTGTCCATCTTTCCACAATGGACGCATACACTGCTTGAGATACTGTTGTACTTATCAATGATATCTTCTGCTTTACAGTTTTTCGGCACTCCACCAAGGTAAATCCTCAAATCTCCATATTTCTCTTTTGCCTGCAGAATCTGTGCTGTATACAGACAGTCGCAGCGGATAAACTCTGCTCTCAGCTCCTCACACAGTTCATGCCCAAATCGAATGACCCACCCTTCTGGAATATCGCCACTCCATGCACTCAATATTGGCGGGGTCTCTTCCTTTTCTTTTTTTGAAAGTTTCGTCCCGGTATACCAGTGCGTTTTTTCTTCCAGGAACGGGTACCGTTTTTTTATCTGGTCCCAATAGCGTTTTTGTATGACCAGTTCTTTTTTATTTTTGCGTTTTGCTTTTGACATTTTTTGCTCCTTTCTTTTGAATTTTTTAGATATATACAATATGCAGAATTTCATGGAAAGCGTCCAATTTTTGCGGGATGTCATTTTTGGCACAGCAGCCAGATTAAGAAAATACATCGGTATACTGATATATTTTTAGAGGCAAGAAAAAAGAGCGCCGCTTGTCGCAATTGCTCTTTTTCTTACCTATTCTTCTATTCCTCTTGCCGGCAACATCCCGCTTCCATCTTCCTTCTGATATAGCTCTGCTCGACCCGTCATTCCCATGTCCTTAAAATATCCATACAGGAAATCACGCTGCCTTTTACTCAGTGGTCTCTGATTTGTTACCAGATAAGCTCCAGTCAAAGACGGGTCATGGACCAGTGCCCAGCCTCTTCTTATCAGTTCATCACGACATGGCGGATAAATATCCTCTCCAATTAAGTCCCTGTATAATTCCTGTGCAGCCAGTTCATGCGTTCCCCATTCAGACGGATAAAAGACACCATTTGGAGAAAGCCAGCCATATTCTTTTTCTACGATTTTTTCCATTTCATCTTTTTTTGTTTCCGTCGCTTTTGGTAGTCCGTTTTTCAGGTAATCATCGACGCAGGCATTAAGCGCGTTTTCATCCAAGTTATCGTTCAGCAATTCCATCAGGTCATTTGCATTCAGCGGTTTTTTGGTCCGGCTGTCACAGATGACCAGCATGCCCCGGATATCGTCACTGTAGCATTCGACCGGAAGACACTTTGTCATATAATAGATGCTGTATTTATATGCTGGATACTCATTTATTTCTGGGTATGTAAGAAAATTTGTCTGCATATGTTCACAGCAGTAAAAGAAATAATAAGCGAATCCCGGCTCATAAGTTTCGCACCCGCCCTTTCGGTCCAGCGTGACACTTTTTTTGCTGCAACCGCTTCCTCTGTGGAACTTGCAATATTTGTTTTTGCATTTCAGTTTTGGCATATTCTTTTCCCTTTCTTTATTCTTTATATTTTCAGATACAATATGCTGATTTTTGGCATTCACTGAAAAGTTTGCAACAAAAAAAAGCGGCCGGTGCAAAGCACCGTGCCGCTGTAGCATTCAGTCGTCTGAACGTTGACCAAAGATTTCAAGCAATGACAAGAAAAGGTTAATGATATCCAGATATATATCCATCGCACTGCCAACCGCATTTGAAGCTGTGTATGGATACATCTGAGAACGCGATACATCATACGAAATGTAGAAACTGAAAATGATTGCGCTAGCCCAGGAAACCGCACTGCTTTCTATTCCCATAAAAAGCAATATAGCCTCAGCCGCAATGAGCCCCATCAGTGCCATGAACAGCAGACTGCCAAGCCTGTTGCAGAACTGCGGGTTCAGGACTGCGAAAAACGTCATAGTCGCGATAATCAACGTTGCAGCCAGAAACGCTTCCGTCACCACTTCGGAGTCGAGCCCGCCGTATTCCTGCACCGCAACGGAAATCACAAACCCGCTTGGTAGTACAATCAGGTTATATCCGACAAATCCAGCTACAGGATTCGTAGATACCGCAGACATTATACATCCAACAATCACACAGACCAGATAGGTCAGGAAGAACGCAACAGAATTCACCGTTGCTGCCATATTGCTACAAAAGAGGCAAATCAGAAAATTTGCCACCAAGCCGTACAATATCATGCCAAAAATCGTAGCATTATATTTTCTTGCCGTAAGAATCCTTCCGTCATATGACTGAAGCCGCGCTTCCTTTCTTCTTTTGCTTAAACTTACCATATTTCTTTACCTCCATTCTTTGTTTTCCGGCACAAAAACGCACCGATATTTTTACATCATTTAATATGCAAAATCCGGCGTGTTGTTGCAAAATCCTTCCTCTAGTCGGCCACCGGTTTCTCCTAACATACGGTAATATACGGCGAATATTCGCATAGCACATAAAAAGAATGGCAAAAAAAAGCAGAATTCAGAAAGCAAAAAAATAGTAGCAAAAAAGAACAAAAAAAACAGGAATAAAGAAGGCAAAAGCAAAAACAAACAAAAAAAGCGAAAATAAAGATAGAAGCAAAGGGAAAAACAAAGAGAAAAGAGAAAAAGATAACAAAAAGAAAGGAAAAAAGAAGAGCCTGCAGCGCGTAGCGCTGCAGGCTTGATGTGCGTTAAGATGCAATTTTTGTGTAGGTGTCGGCGACGTTAGAAGGGAACTTTCCGGAGGTGAAGGTCTCACCGGCAGTGTTCTGCCAGGTACCGGAGAGGGCATACTTTGTTCCGACGAATTTGAAGGTGGTGCCAGTGGTGAAGCTTGTCAGACCGGAGCAATAGTAGAACATGTCTCTCATACTCGTCACGCTTCTGGTATCCAGCGTTGTTAAATCCAGACTGGTCAAGCCGAAGCATCTCCGGAACATTTCGCTCATATCCGTCACATTCTGCGTATCCAGTGGAGATAAATCCAGGCTGGTCAGGCCAGAACAGTTAGAGAACATGCTACTCATATCAGTCACATTCCGTGTATCCAGCGGTGTCAAATCCAGACCTGTCAGACCAGAACAATAGGAGAACATATCACTCATATTAGTCACATTCTGTGTATCCAATGGCGTTAAATCCAGGTTTGTCAGGCCGTGGCAGCCGGAAAACATGCCATTCATACTTGTCACCTTCTGTGTATCCAGCGGAGATAAATCCAGCCTGGTCAAACCAGAGCAGTCGCGAAACATCCGATTCATATCCGTTACATTCTGCGTGTCTAGCGGCGTTAAATTCAGGCTTACCAGACGGAGGCAGCCGAGGAACATACCACTCATATTCGTTACATTCTGCGTATCCAGCGGTGCCAAATCCAGGCTCGTGAGTCCGGAACAGTAGCAAAACATTGATATCATACCCGTTACGTTCCGTGTGTCCAGCATTTTGAAATCGATTTTTTGAAGTTTTCTTCTATTGAAAAACATATCTCCGCTGTCTTTCGCCGCCTGCACTTTTACGCCCGGAATCTGTGTAGACACCTTCATGACTGTTCCAGCACTATCATTCAGCCATGCGACAACGCCGCCGTCTCCGTCTGCATCAACATCAATGGTCGCTTTATCTTTTGGTTTTACTTCATCGGTAAAGATGACTTCAGTCACGGTGTCTGGGATTGCGTTATTGAAAGAATTATTTTTTAATGCGATGTAGCCATTATATCCTTCAACCTCAAACGTCATCTCTTTTGCCCACAAATCCAAATCCTCGGTTAGTTCAACCTGCGGTACACCGTCATTAGAAATCATTACCCTGCTCTTACATGACTCATCGCTATACCATCCAACCCCGGTCCCGACCGTTTCTTTATAACTCCCCTCCACTATCTGCCTAGAAGAGTTATAAACCACCATATTCTCGTCAGTCCCGTCAGCAAATTTCAGCCCGTTCCCGTGGAACGTGACGGTATATCCTTTCGTGCTCTTACTTGGCTTTTCGGTGCTTAAATACATATCCGGGATTTCACGCTCTGCATTGGTCAATCCGTCATCCCATTTCTTAGTAATGG
>NZ_JAJCGR010000060.1:0-11629 GCF_020553125.1 Blautia sp. MSK20_18 | reverse complement strand
ACGACATTGTTATTTAATTTATATGTTATGTTCATATTTATATTATACTATGGTTCATTAGTTAATACAATTACTATTTTGTCCATCTTCAATTACTTGCATAAATTCGATGGACGCGTCTTATATCCCCATAGCCGAAGCAAGGGGTTTTACGACGCATTGGATAAAAACAGCGGAGCATATTTTGCCCCGCCGCTGTTTCTGCAATATAAATTATATTTTAGTATGCGCGTCCCCAGTAAACCATCTTCTTAGCCGGTTTTCCGCAACATACGCAAACGTCGCTTAACTGCTCCTGCTCAAATGGCATACATCTGGATGTTGCCTGGAAATCTTCCTTGATCTTGTCCTCACATGCACGATCACCGCACCACATAGCTTTGATGAATCCCGGTTTGCTGTTGATGATCTCACCGAACTCCTCATAATTCTTTGCTACGTAAGTATGTGCCTCTCTGTGTGCACGTGCGCGCTCCAGCATATCATGCTGAATGGTATCCAGAAGCTCTTTTACCTTATCTGCAAGCTCCTCGAAGGATACTGTGTATTTCTCACGGGTATCTCTTCTGCAGAGAACTGCCTGGCCGTTTTCGATATCCTTCGGGCCACATTCCACACGAAGCGGGATACCACGCATCTCCTGCTCAGCAAACTTGAATCCCGGGCTCTTGTCTGTAGCGTCAACCTTTGCACGGATGCCTGCTGCCTTCAGTGCTGCAAGAAGCTCATCAGCCTTCTCCATAACGCCCTCTTTACGCTGCTGGATCGGGATGATCACAGTCTGTACCGGAGCGATCCTCGGAGGAAGAACAAGTCCGCTGTTATCACCGTGAACCATGATGATTGCACCGATCATACGTGTTGTCATTCCCCAGGATGTCTGGTGAACATATTTCAGAGTGTTATCTTTATCTGTGTACTGAATCCCGAATGCTTTGGCAAAACCATCTCCAAAGTTATGGCTTGTACCGGACTGGAGAGCTTTTCCGTCATGCATCAGAGACTCGATTGTGTAAGTAGCCTCAGCACCTGCAAATTTCTCCTTGTCTGTCTTCTGGCCTTTTACAACCGGGATCGCAAGAACTTCCTCACAGAAGTCTGCATAGATGTTCAGCATCTGGATGGTACGCTGCTCTGCTTCCTCGGCTGTTGCATGTGCTGTATGTCCCTCCTGCCACAGGAACTCTCTGGAACGAAGGAACGGACGTGTTGTCTTCTCCCAGCGGACAACGGAACACCACTGATTGTATACCTTCGGAAGGTCTCTGTGGGACTGGATCTCTTTCTGGTAGAAATCGCAGAACAGAGTCTCAGAAGTCGGGCGCACGCAAAGTCTCTCCTGAAGCGGATCAAGGCCGCCATGAGTCACCCATGCAACCTCCGGAGCAAAACCTTCTACATGATCCTTCTCTTTATCAAGAAGAGACTCCGGGATAAAGATCGGCATGTAAACGTTCTCTACACCAGTCTCTTTAAATCTGCGGTCAAGCTCATGCTGGATATTCTCCCAGATCGCATAACCTGCAGGTTTGATCGCCATACAGCCCTTAACACTTGTATAGCCACAAAGCTCAGCCTTCTTAACAACGTCTGTATACCACTGAGCAAAATCCTCATCCATAGATGTGATGGCCTGTACTAATTTCTTTTCTTTTGCCATGATAAATCTCCTTTTTCTTGTGATCTGTTACATATTGCCGGCTGTCAGACAGCCAAGGCAATCCGGAATCCTTTCTGCTTACTCTTCCGTCCTATAAACCGTACACTATATTTACAGTCCCGTTTTACGGACAAAAAAATAAGCCCTCCGAATCCCTCACAAGGGACCGAATGACTTCGGCGGTACCACCCCAGTTAACAGCCAGAAAAGCTGTTCTCTCAACACCCGTTAACGCCGGAAACACACGCCACGCTTCAATCACGCAGAGCTCCGAGGCCGGTTCCACAGTTCACGCACAGGATCCTTCCACCAAAGCAGATCCCTCTCTGAGATAATTCCCTGTGTACTATTCTCATCATCGCCGTATCTTTGATATATTTTAGGCGAAAACCGCCTCAAAGTCAACCCCAAACCAAAAAATATAACAAGTCTCTCTGCTATGAGTTACTGCTCACTCCGTTCTCAGTAACACGCTTCGCGATGCACAGAATTTATGCTAATCGCATAAATTCGCGCGGTATGTCTCGGGTTTTCTGTGACCTTCGCTCACAAAAAACACCTCGCGGAACATTGCCAGTGAACAGTAACTGCTATGCTCCTATTCCTTCACAGACACAGCCGGCATCTCCAGATACCTGTTCAGATCTTCTGTGAGAATATGGAGCTTAGTTCTGGTATCCTGTTCCTGGTACGTCAGCCGGCCTGCGATCCTGTTGATATAATCCTCTTCTTCGATGATCTCACAGGTCTCAGGAAAATTGATATCATAATACTGTGCAAGATAAGATACCCAGTAATCCACCGGCACATGTCTGTCTGCGGATAACACGGATTCTCTTCTGAGACAGGACTCCCACACTGCCGGTGAGATCAACCCTTCTCCTGCAACCTCTTCTGATACACCAAGCATGGCCTCTATTGACGCCTCCAGCTTTACTCTGCAGTTATCCAGCTTATCGGCATCTCGTATCAGTTTTGCATGGAAAAGTGTTCTTGCATCGTGGATTCCTTCCAGTTTGAAATCACTGTGCTTCCGAATTGCTGCATCGATCAGCTCATCAAATTTATCATCCTCCACAAAACGCCGGATCAGCTTCTCCTCCCCGAAGAGAAGTTCTGCACCGAACACGGCATGATCCATGGTTCCCGGCTCAAAGCTGTGAAATCTACGGATCTGCTCAAAACGGCCAATATCATGAAGCAGACCGATCAGCTCCGCAAGTTCCACATCTTCACCGGAACATTCCATTTTTCTGGCGATCTCTCCTGCGTATTTCACCACACCATAGGTATGTACGATCTTCAGACAGATCTGTTCATCCTCCCGGTCGTATTCATCCAGATATTTTTCGAATTCCTGTTTTGCATGTGCAATGTCGATCATTCTGCCACACCCCTTCTTCTTTTGTTCATTCTGTAGCCCTGTAAACACTCTGTATTTATTATATCGAAGGTCTCTGACAAATTCTACTGTATTTCCCGGAATTTTAAATCTTCTCGCTGCTGCCGAATGACTTCCCTGCTCAAGGAGCCAATTATCCCCTTCGTTTCCGGAAATGATATCCGGAACAACATGGGCAACACCGCCCTCCTCTGTCTGGTCTGCCTCCACATCACGGAGCCATTTTCGGTAGAAGGAATAGGTATTTTCAAGGAAGCATGCCGTACGGCAGAAGATCTGTGCATCACCGGTCCATCCAAAACGCTCATCTCCCTGTGGTGTCTCAAAAATATTTTTTGGTTTTACTTCCTCCATAAGGGAAACCTGTCCGGTAAACCGTTTTTTCCGGTTTCATCTATTCATACTTTACGATTTCTTTCCGCAGCCGCTTCATGATCCGCTTTTCCAGGCGGGAAATGTAGGATTGCGAAATTCCTAAAAGATCCGCTACCTCCTTCTGTGTTTTCTCGCTTCCTTCCCGGTTTCCGATGCCGAATCGCAGACGGATGATCATCTGTTCCCGCTTTGTCAGTTTGCTGATTGCTTTTCCGAGAAGTGCGATCTCCACTTCATCTTCCAGACGTCTGGAGATCACATCGTCATCCGTTCCCAGGATATCCGAAAGCAGCAGCTCATTTCCATCCCAGTCCACATTCAGCGGCTCATCAATGGAAACCTCCATCTTTGTTTTGCTGTTTCTCCTCAGATACATCAGGATCTCATTTTCGATACATCGTGATGCATAGGTAGCAAGCTTGATATTTTTTACCGGATCAAAGGTATTGATAGCCTTTATGAGCCCTATGGTTCCGATGGAGATCAAATCCTCCACACCTACCCCTGTATTATCAAATTTCTTTGCAATATAAACCACCAGCCGTAGATTATGCTCGATCAGAACCGACTTTCCCTCTTTTTCCTTTTCTGTTCCCAGCATTTCGATCACTTCAGCCTCCCGTTCCGCTGACAACGGCGCCGGAAGGATATCATTTCCACCAATATAAAAAACCTCTCCCGGACGATTGAACATAAATTTCCGGATCACCTGAAACGGATAGGATCTTGCAGCTGCTCTGTTCATAACATAAGCCCCCTTCTCAATTTAATAGTCTGGAATTCAAAAGTATCTCGTACTCTTCTCCCAAAGCTGAGGGCTCGGATGTTATGGCAAGCACCGGTTTTCCTACATGTACCACCCTTTCGGGAGTCTGGATCAGAAGTTCATCAAGGATCACTGCCAGCAGCAGTCCTTTTTTTCCATCTGCGGTATGACAGCTCAGAAAATGCGGCTGCAGACTGACAAATCCTGTATTTTCCAGTGCCTCTGGTTTATCTTTAATATCCATCAGTTTTTTCACCTGCTCTTTCGATATCAGGCTTCCCAAAAGTTCCTGTTTGATGATCGATACCGGCTGTTTTTTCACAGGATCCATAAGGAGATTTCCGGTATCATAAAAGCCGTATGTCTGCTGCAGCTTCCCCTGATATTTCAAAGTGACCGGAAAAATATTTCTTCTGCCAAACCGGAAGGTCTCGGTCACACATCCCAGAGTATAAAGTGTGCCATAAATCCCTGCCAGAAAAAGCAGAAATATTTTCACCGTCATGGTTCTTTCCGTTTCCAGTGCCTGATAGATCCCGCCAACCACAAAAGCTGTGAAATACAGAGCCAGAATGGTTTTTACAAGAAGGCCGCCTTTTTTCAGTCGAAAAGCAAACGACGCCATAAAAAAAGCGCAGCCGCCATGGATCAGTACAGCGGCAGGAAAAATGATCTTAAAAGGTACACATACAAGCAGGCAGGATACAAAAGATCCAAAGGCAGCGGATATCACACATCTTCTGCGTTTCCCGTCAAGATGCAGAAATTTTCCCACAAGTCTTAAAAGCATGTAATCCATAAGGAAATTCGTCATAAAAACGATATCTATGTATATCCTCTGATACATAAGCTTCCCCCACTGCTGTTTCGTCTGCCATCGATTCTCAACTTTGGTAAGTGTATTTATTATAGGGCAGGCTCTTTGCATATTTTGTCAAATCCGGATGTCGATTCTTCTAACTTATCGGGTCGTTTCTGTCTGCCTCGACATTTATAGATTTTTTCTATGAATCGGCGACAAAAATGTATAAATTTCCGTACAATATTTGTATTTGTTGATTTTCGCACTTTATAGTGCTAAAATATTTTTTATTATATTTCGTAAACAAATTCTATTTTATGAGATACAGGAGGGAATCGAACAATGATCAATATTACCGGACATACCGGGCTTACCGGCCTTCTGGGAAGCCCCGTGGCACACAGCGTATCACCTTTAATGCACAATGAGGCATTCCGTTATCTTGGACTTGATTATGTGTATCTCTGTTTTGATGTAACAGAGGAGACCCTTCCCCAGGCTGTGGAAGGACTGAAAGCCTGTGGGATCAAGGGCTTTAACCTGACCATGCCAAACAAGAATAAGATCGTGGAGCTTCTGGACGAGCTTTCTCCCACTGCCCAGCTGATCGGAGCGGTAAATACCGTACGCAACGACAATGGAAAATTAAAGGGGTTTAATACGGATGGTTATGGATTTACCCAGTCTGCCAGAGATGCCGGCTGTGATGTAAAGGGGCGCACTATCACCGTTATGGGTGTCGGCGGTGCCGGAATGGCGATCTGCGGCCAGTCCGCCCTGGAGGGTGCAAAAAAGATCCATGTTTTTGCACGTCCTACCAGCCGTTACTGGGAACGTGCTGCTGCCATGGCAGAAAAAATGTCTCATATGACAGAATGTGAGATGATCCTTCATGAGATGGATGATCACACTGCGCTGAAGGACGCACTGGAGGAAAGCAATCTCCTCATCAATGCAACTTCTGTGGGAATGGTTCCGGATGTGACAGGCACCGTGATCCCGGACAAGACTCTGTTCCATCCGGAGCTTACCGTAGCCGATGTTGTATATGAACCAAGAGAAACAAGACTTCTCAGGGAAGCCCGGGAAGCCGGATGTCCGACCTTTAACGGAATGTACATGCTGCTCCACCAGGGTGTAAAGGCTTTCCACATCTGGACCGGACTGGACATGCCGGTTGAGCTCGTGAGGGAGAAATATTTTAAATAAAAAATATCCGGCAATACTGACCGCCTCCGCATCACAGCGTGGCCTCAATATTGCCGGATCAAAAATAAAGGCGGCCCGCCTATCACACGGGTCGCCTTTTATTTATCCGTCAATCATCTGTTTTGTTTATTTCTTCTCTTCCTGAACCTCGATCTTACGGATTGTTTTGTTCTTGATCTCTTCTTTGATGAAGTCAATAAACTCACCAAGCTCTTTCATTCCCTCATCACCAAGGTAGCGGCTTCTTACAGAAACCTTACCCTCTTCTTCCTCTTTTGCACCAACGATAAGCATGTAAGGTACTCTCTCAAGACGTGCCTCACGGATCTTGTATCCCATCTTCTCGGAACGTCCGTCTACAGAGCAGCGGATTCCTGCTTCTCTCATCTGAGCTTCAACCTTCTGTGCATAATCGTTATACTTCTCGGAGATCGGGATCACACGAACCTGCTCAGGGCAGAGCCATGTCGGGAACATTCCTGCGTATTTCTCAATGAGCCATGCCAGTGTTCTCTCATAGCATCCCATGGATGTACGGTGGATGATGTACGGACGCTGTTTGTCGCCATTCTCATCGATATAGTACATATCAAACTGCTCTGCAAGAAGTGCATCCCACTGGATCGTGATCATGGTGTCTTCTTTTCCGTATACGTTCTTTGCGTTGATATCAACCTTCGGTCCGTAGAAAGCAGCCTCGCCCACATCCTCTGTGAATGGAATGTTCAACTCCTCAAGCATCTGGCGGATATGGCCTTCTGTCTCTTCCCATACCTCCGGCTCACCGATGTATTTCTCTTTGTTTGTCGGATCCCATTTGGAAAGATGATAGGTTACATCTTCCTCAACACCAAGTACCTGCAGACAGTACTGGGCAAGTGCGATACAGTCTTTGAACTCTTTTACCATCTGGTCCGGTCTTACGATCAGATGTCCCTCGGAAATAGTAAACTGACGAACTCGTGTCAGGCCATGCATCTCTCCGGAATCCTCATTACGGAACAGTGTGGAGGTCTCGCCGAGACGGATCGGCAGATCACGGTAGCTGTGCTGCTCTGCTTTGTATACATAGTACTGGAACGGACATGTCATCGGACGAAGTGCATAAACCTCTTTGTCCTTCTCCTCATCACCAAGTACGAACATACCATCTTTGTAATGATCCCAGTGTCCGGAGATCTTATAGAGATCGCTCTTTGCCATAAGAGGAGTTTTTGTTCTTACGTATCCACGCTTTGTCTCCTCATCCTCGATCCAGCGCTGAAGCTCCTGCATCATGATCACACCGTTTGGCATGATAAGCGGAAGTCCCTGTCCGATCACATCTACAGTTGTGAAGATCTTCATCTCACGGCCAAGCTTGTTATGATCACGTCTCTTTGCTTCTTCCATCTGCTCCAGATGCTCTTTCAGCTCATCCTTTGTAGCATAGGCTGTTCCGTAGATACGTGTAAGCATTGCGTTCTTCTCACTGCCTCTCCAGTATGCGCTGGAAGAAGAAAGAAGTTTGAATGCCTTGATGCCTTTTACACTCATCAGGTGTGGGCCTGCACAGAGGTCTGTCCAGTCTCCCTGTGAATAGAAGGAAATCTCTTCTCCCTCCGGAAGATCCTCGATCAGCTCAACCTTGTATGGCTCATTTTTCTCTTTAAAGTATGCGATGGCATCCTCACGGGATTTTGTAAAACGCTCGATCTTTGCGCCTTTTTTGATGATCTTTTTCATCTCTTTCTCAATGGCGTCAAGATCCTCACGTGAAAATGGCTCGTGGTCGAAATCATAGTAGAAGCCTGTATCAATGGATGGTCCGATGGCAACCTTTGCCTCCGGGTATAAGTTCTGTACAGCCTGTGCCATTACGTGAGATGCTGTATGACGGAGAACTGCAAGGCCCTTCTCGTCTTTCGCTGTAAGGATATTCAGCTCACAGTCGCTGTCAAGAACTGTACGAAGATCTACGACCTCTCCGTTTACTTCTCCTGCACATGCAGCACGTGCAAGGCCTTCGCTGATGTCATATGCGATATCGATCACAGCTTTTGCTTCCGCATATTCTTTTTTTGAGCCGTCTTTTAATGTAATGATCATTGTTTTTTCTCCTTTCATTTTAAATGAAGTTTCTATGGTACACAGTATGTGTCTGCTTTTGCAAGAGATTCTGCAATAAAAAAATCCCTCACAGTACATCACATACTGTAAGGGACGAGTTCATTCATTCTCGCGGTTCCACCCTGCTTGCTCTGCTGCCCAGTCATGCCAGGATGCAAAGCCTCTTAATTATGATGATAACGGAATCACCGGACCGGATTGGGGCCACTCGGAGGTAGTCTTCGGCTGTTTCCCGATAAGATGTTTCCAGCACTTCACATCTCTCTCTGTAACGTTTCACAGCTTACTCGTCTCGTCAACGTGTTTTTTATTTCTTTTTCTGTGGTTCATTATAAGCGCAGTATTTTTATTTGTCAACGCATGTTGACAAAATTTTTGAGATTTCTCTTCTCGCACAGATCTACAGATTTCCCATGAGTTTGTCTTTGATAATGGCCAGAATCTCACGGGGAATGTAGATAAAAAGACGCCAGCTTCGATACCTGGAAGGTACCATGGCCACTTCCCGGAATCCACATTTTCTTGCAATGGCTGCTCCTCTCCATACATGAAAATTGTTCGTCACCACGCCTACGGAACAGTCTGTAGTTCCGATCTTTCTGCAGCTGAATTCCAAATTCTCTTTCGTACTGGTAGATTCCTCTTCCCGTATCAATCTGTCCCCGTCTATTCCGTGACCGGTAAGATAACGATACATAGCCTCTGCCTCGGAAATGTTTTCTCCATCGCCTTTTCCTCCAGAGAGCACTGCCTTCGTACCCGGATTTTCTTCAAGATAAAGAAGGGCCCTTCTGGCTCGTTCCAGAAGGGCAAGTGTCATCCGTGTTCCGTCCACATGGGCACCTAACACGATAATGTAATCCAGATTCTTCTTTACGCTCATTATCTTCCGCAGCAGTGTTTGTATTTCTTGCCGCTTCCGCATGGGCACGGATCGTTTCTTCCGACCTTGTGCGGTTTCACAACTGTGCCGGATTTCTTCTGCTCCATGTAGAGGGTTTTCTTTTTCTCTTCTGTGAAGATCTTGTCCCACTGAGGAAGGTTGTAAAGCCAGTCAGCCTTGGCATCTACCATGTTCTTATAGAGAGCCTCTTTATCAAATGCAAGGTTTACCTTGGTATCCTCATCCATAGTCTCGATCGGGTTCGGAACCTTCAGACTGTCATTGATTCCGTCAAGGAAACCAACCATAGTCATAACGTCCTGACCGTATTTCTCAGCAAGCTCTTTTACAGTTCCGGAAACGATCTCATCCGGGTTCTCAAGAAGCTGCTCATAAATATTCTTCTCAATGTTAAAATAATTTGCCCAGAAGCGCTGAAGCTTATTCTTATCTGCATTCTGATTATAAGCAATGGAACGCCACTGCTCAAGAATTGTCATATCGCTCATTGTCTGATCCTCTTTTCCAAAATTTTAGATAAATAAGACGGAGATTTATATTCCGCTTCGCAATTTCTATTTATTATATCATCTTTTGGCGAAGAAATCAAATACATCTGTTTCATATCAGTTTTGAAAGGTAAATTTATTTTATAGCCTACCCATTTTGTGATTTCACATATTTACACATTTCTTATAAATTTAGGAAAGTTATCCACATTGAATGATTACACGGATTCCCTCTCTAAAAAAATGTGCATAAATTTGTGTTTTCCTCTTGGCAGGCATCACCTTCTTTGCTAAAATTAAATCAGTTTAGAACTGCTCTATGCAGCTCCACTTTTATATCTTCCCTGAATCCGTGAAGTTGATTTCTTCACAGGCTCCTTAAATCCTATAATTTCAAGATTTTGCGATACTCTGTTGTTCAATATCATTATTCACCCAACCGGTCTCAGCATCAGATTAAGAACGGTGATATTGTACTCACTTACCTTGGAATGCTTTGCATGGGCAG
Source organism: Blautia sp. MSK20_18 (assembly GCF_020553125.1). NCBI lineage: Bacteria > Bacillati > Bacillota > Clostridia > Lachnospirales > Lachnospiraceae > Blautia > Blautia sp. MSK20_18. The sequence goes on along the minus strand of NZ_JAJCGR010000060.1, from coordinate 1,406 downwards.
AATGTTGAGATGCTCCTTACAAACAAAATACAACCGACAGCTCTTGCAAATGGTCTTGTTCCGGTAGATATCGATGTGACACCTATGGATAATTCGAAATCCAAAAAGGAAGGTGTTTCACGAACCTACAAAGGGGTGACGGCTATGCGCCTATGATGGCATATATAGATACAGAGGGGTACACCATCAATTTCGAACTCCGTGAAGGAAAACAGCATTGTCAGAAGGGGACGGTTGAATTTCCGCAGGAAACAATAACGCTTTGCCACAAACTGACAGATAAGCCGCTGTTGATTCGCCTTGATTCCGGCAATGACTCCATCGACACTGTTGCTGTTCTGATGGATGCAGGCTGCTTTTTTATTATCAAGCGGAACCTTCGCCGGGAAAGCACGGATGATTGGTTTGAAATGGCAAAGCAGTACTGCCAGAATATAAACAGCCCCAGAGATGGAAAAACTGTTTATATAGGCAGTGACTGGAAAACCGTTACCAATAAGCAGTTCAATAAAGAGTTTACACTCCGTACCGGCTACGAGATTACGGAACGAACCATTGATAAATATGGTCAGTTCAATCTGGTTCCCGATGTTGAAGTTGAAACCTGGTGGACAAACCTTGGTGACCCGGATGAGGAAATCATCCGTCTGTATCATGCCCATGGAGAATGCGAGCAGTTTCATAGTGAGGTAAAAACTGACATGGATCTGGAGCGACTTCCATCTGGAAAGTTCACGACCAATGCACTGATACTCGAATTGGGGATGATCGCATATAACATTCTCCGTATGATCGGTCAGGGCACAATTGGAGGACGAACACCTTGTCAGAAGAGGGATGTTAAACGCCGTCGTTTACGCACAGTTATCAGCAGCCTGATCATGATGGCAAGCCATGTAACCATGCATGCACGCCAGTTGATAATCGGCCTTGGAAAAAGCAACGTCTGGCGGCATATATTTTCTGATATCTGTCAGAAATATGCTGTCACAAACGCATAAGTAACAAAGCAATTTTATAGTAGGCTTATTTCGTGTACCTTTTTTTGCACAATGAGCGCTTGGAGTCACGACATTAGTATTGAAAATAGACAGGGAAGTATATTTTTATCATGGAACCAACTTGCCCTTGGCAGGTTGGTTCACTTAAAGGATGAATTTCACGGATTCAGGAAATTATTTATTCTTATATATGTACATATAGCACGGAGGTGGTTTTATGAAGTATATTCAGGATAATGGGAAAATTAAATTATGTGAAACTGATAATATGGATCATCTTGTGCGGTTAACACAAGCGTTGAATGAAAATAATATTCCTTATGAAACCAGATTGAAAAAAGCAACATTTCTCAATAATCTTTTTTTCTTGATTTTTTATCATACTTTTGCATCGGGAATTGATCA
>NZ_JAJCGR010000006.1:0-146604 GCF_020553125.1 Blautia sp. MSK20_18 | reverse complement strand
TCACTGTTTAGTTATCAAGGTTTGTTGTGTCTGTCTCTCAGACAGCTCGTTTATTTTATCTCATCTCTTTTTGTTTGTCAAGCACTTTTTTAAGTTTTTTTCAAACATTTTTGAGTTAAGATTTTGTTGTCGTTTTGTTGACGACTTGGATACTTTATCATATCTTCTGTCTTTTGTCAACTACTTTTTTATTTTTCTGAAAGCAGATATATTTATCTGTTTCTTAAAAACAATTTGTTCCTAACAACTCTGATAGAATAGCATTTTTTCCATTAGCTGTCAACATGTTTTTTACATAAATTTCATTTTTTTCTGAAAAACGTATTTTTTCGCCAAAAACCGCATTTCACAGACATGGTCACCACCTGTATCCTGGTGCTTTTCCGTCTGCAAAATGCGGTTTCTTTTACCCACCATAAAATATTCCTGTAAAAATACGGATAAAAATATTTTTATCATAAAGAAAATCCAGTACTGTATCACCCCGGATCAGTCCCAGACCCTTTTGCCCTATTTCCGTGTTGCATAAAATCGTAAGTACCAGCATTCCGACCCATACAAAAACAATACACTTCATGCCTCCTACTATGGCACCGGCTATTTTGTTGATCCCACGGATGACCGGCAATCTTGCCAGGAGATCCATGGCATACGCCAGCACATGGATCAGGATTGAGGAAAGTATGTATGATACCAAAAAAGAAAGACAGTTCACTGCTACATTGGCCAGATATCCGGAAATATACCCTGCAAATGTATTAACCGCCAGATATTGATACACCAATGCCGTATTATTTTCTGTTATTCCCTTCTGGAGGAGATCCGGAATATCCATGCTGCTGATCAGCTCCTTCTGTTCCTCCTCATCCATGGTTTCTTTTCCATCTGCCAGAGAATCCACAAATGATCCGCTGGCAGTCTGGATTTTTTCATAAACAGACGTATTCTCACGTATGAACTGATTCACATAAGGATTGATCAGCCATACCAGAGCAACGGAGATCAGAACAAGCAATGCAGATACTACTTCTTTTACAAAGCCATGCCTGTATCCATCCACCATGGAAAAGGCAAGCAGGACCAGCACAGCCAGTCCAAGCCATGTCCAGTTCATATCTGCCCCCTTAACTGAATTTTATGGTGCTGACGCCTGTATCCAGTACCATAAGATATTTATTCCATCCGATCTTAAAGAAATCCCGGATCGTTCCATCTACATTTCCGGCATATTTCTGTACGCCACGGTTGTTCATCACGCAGATCTGCGAGCTGTTATACATGATGATATTATCTCCGCTCATTTTTATAGTCGTATATGGAATATTGAAATTTTTACGGAATTTCAGCTGTCCGCTCATACTATAAACTTCCATTGTATACAGATCATCTTTATTATTGTTTTTAAATACCAGGCCAATCCTGTCATCACTGAAAAATGTACTTACGATCTCCTGTTTTACATTGACTGTTTTGCTTTCTTTGGGAATCTGGCTTCCCTGGTAAGTAGAAAATCCATCATCTCGCAAAGCAATATACTTACTGTCACTGATACATTCCACCTGCGGGATCACTACATTCTCATAGGTATAACCACTTACGATCCGATCATCCTCATTCTGCCCTACATCCCCATAATTATAAAATGCCACATAGCTGGTAGTCTTGCTTCCATCAACATACTGGAATGTTACCATCATCACTCCGTTATCAGACACTGCTACATCCATGGGATATCCCGGATCATCGATCTTAGTCAGATTTTCCGCGACCAGACTGCCATCCGGATTATAAAAATTGATCCAGGTATTATCATCATTGTCCAGGATCACTGCAACCATTCCATTCGATGCGATCCGCACTTTTACAATAGCATAAGATGTTGTTACAGTTCCGGTCACACCTTTTTTGTCGCAGATATAAAGCGATGTTCCCTCGCTGTCTGCAACAACCGCCCTGCTTCCATTCACATCTGCAATAGGATTCTGCATTGTATAGGTTTCATTCCAGATCGTATTCATGCTGTTGTCCACAACAGATACTCCATCCGGACTGTATCTCAGGATATCTCCATCCATGTCCACATACTGTGTGGACACAACATCTTCCTGTTCGCTTGTATTTAATACTTTATAGCTGTGATAGCTTCTTTTTTCTGCATAGAGAAAAACCAGGCAGACTGCAGTAGCGATCACTGCCGCTGTGATCACCTTTTTTCCCTTTCTTGAAATCCTTCGGCGATGAGAAGTTCTCCCGTAGTGAGCGCCTTCCTGTGCAGCCTGTTCCTGTGCAAGCCTGGCTTTTTGCCTCATCAGCTTTTTACGCTTTTGTTTTTTCTGTATTTTTTTTATGATATTCACAACCGTATCCCTTACCTTAAGTATTTTATTTTGTAATTGGTTTTCCAGTTATTATAGCACACTCCATCAGGGTAGTACAATTACCTGCCCGGGATAAATGATCTCATTGGCAGAAATTCCGTTTAATGCACAGATCTGTTCCATCGCCGCTACAGTGCCATAGCGGTTCAGACTGATCTGATACAAGGTGTCTCCCGGGCGGATCACATAAGTTTCCCTTGGATTTCCTGCAGCCGCTGAAGTCTCTTCTGTTTTTTTCTCTTCTGTTTTATTATCTTTTTTTTGCGTTGCTTCTGAAACAGACTGTTTTTTTGAACTTCGAGGTTCCGGTGTTATTGAGATTTTTTCTCTTTTCTGCGTGGTTTCCGTCGGGACCGGAGTTCCCCGCACAGCTTCCTGCGTCTGTACCGGTTTTTGTGTCTGCACCGGTTTCTGCGTCTGCACCGCCTTTGGCGAAATCGATACACTCTGCACCGGTTCTGTTACTGCAGGTGTTATCTGCACCACCGAAGCAGAAGCGGCGCGATAATCTTCCGGAACCTCTGTTTTTTCCTGCTGATTCCGATAAAAGCCCACTCCAGCCACAAGAACTGCCAGTGCCAGACACACCGTAGCCGCATAAGAAAAAACAGAAGTTTTCTCTTCTCCCCGTTCCTCCGGATTTTTACTGTCTATGATCTTTCTGAAATTTCTGACAGCCCTGTCCTCCACTTCCTCGGATGCCTCTCCGCCCTCTTTCTGGCTACGTTCGATCATATACGTCTGCATCTGAGAATTTTTCTCATAATAAATATAATACCCGCTCAGTTTTGCCATCATGCCGCCATCATAACGGAAAAAAGCATCCTCCCGTTCTCCAGGATCCATCAGCATCAGGATCTTTTCCCCTCCGAAATGTCTGAGATGTACTTTCACAAAAAGCTCCGTGATCTCCATTGCTATCTGAGGCTGTGCAAAAAACCATCCCACGATCTCCTGCTCCGGAAAATACTGATCCTTATCCTCCTGCAGTTTCTGCCAGAGTTTTTCCGAAAAGTCAATATGTTCTGCCGCAGCCTCCATGCCGTCTGCTGCAATGGCACCTTTTATAAAAATACAGGTCATATCTGCAGTCCATTGAATTTCACCTGTAAGTACCGCCACACTTCCCTGGCCTTCCGGCTTTTCATCTTCTGCCAGGCTGCAGAGAAATGTGTATACATAATCTTCTATATAAATCCTGTAATCTCCGTTCGCCAGCCCGATCTGCCTTACATTTCTAGGCATGGAAAACGATTCCTGGGCGGCTTCCTGTTCTGTTGTGTCCTCCTTATAAATGACTTCTATCATCTCATATCACTCCTTCTGTCCAAGCATAGCACAGTAAAAATGCGGATTTTAGCAGAATGTAAGAGTCTGTCCACAGAATTTAGCGACAGATTCCGCACCATGCATATTTTTCCTTTTTTCAGGATATGATAGAGTGAAAAAAGAATCGAGGTTTCTCATGGCTTTTTACATTGATGCCGGAAAAAACGGTTCATCCGGCGAGATTGCTTATCTTCTGAAAAAATGCATTCTTCACTGTCCTAAAAAATGGACTGAGATCGTGTTTTTATGCATTGGCAGTGATCGTGTTACCGGAGATTGTTTAGGCCCATATATCGGACACCTTCTTCATCCTCATGAAACCGGACATATTTTTGTCTACGGCACTCTTTCCTGCCCGGTCCATGCCCTGAACTTGGAAAAAACTTCATCGCTTATCACAAGGCTTCATCCACACGCCCTTGTAATCGCCATAGATGCTTCTCTTGGACAAAAAAAACACCTGGGCTATGTGACCATTGGAAATGGTGCACTTTACCCAGGTGCTGGTGTTCAGAAAGATCTTCCACCTGTAGGGGACATCCATATCACCGGCATTGTAAATACTGCCGGAATCATGGAGCAGCTTACCCTGCAGACTACCCGGCTCTCCACCGTGGTAGCACTTGCAGATGTGATCGCCTGCGGGATCCTTAAGATACTTCCTGCAGAAACAGACTTATCCCCTGTTGATCTTGATTATGCGAACTCCTTGATCTGCTTATAGATACCCTCTGCATCGAGACCGTATTTATGAAGAAGTTCTAATGCCGGACCGGACTCACCGAATACATCATGGATTCCGATACGTTTAACCGGTACCGGTGCCTTCTCAGCCAGGCACTCGCATACAGCTCCGCCAAGACCGCCGATGATGGAATGCTCCTCAACAGTTACAACCTTGCCGGTTTCTTTGGCAGCTGCAACAACAAGGTCCTCATCCAGAGGCTTGATGGTATGGATATTGATCACTTTTGCATCGATTCCGTCTGCTGCAAGCTTCTCAGCTGCTTCAAGAGCCGGTGCAACGCAAAGTCCGTTTGCGATGATGGTAAGATCTTTTCCCTCGCGGAGAACGATGCCCTTACCAAGCTCAAATTTATAATCCGGTCTGTCATTGATAACCGGAACAGCAAGACGTCCGAATCTCATGTATACCGGTCCCTGATGCTCGTAAGCAGCAGCAACCATAGCTTTTGCTTCGATATCATCAGAAGGACTTGCAACGACCATGCCCGGAATCACTCTCATCAGGGCAAAATCCTCCAGGCACTGATGTGTGGCGCCATCTTCACCTACAGAAATACCGCCGTGAGTTGCTCCGATCTTTACATTCAGCTTCGGATATCCGATGGAGTTACGAACCTGCTCATAAGCACGTCCTGCTGCAAACATTGCAAAAGTACTTGCAAAGGGAACCTTACCTGTAGAAGCGATTCCTGCCGCAATACCCATCATGTTGCACTCTGCGATACCGCAGTCAATGTGACGCTCCGGGAATTCTTTTTTAAACATACCTGTCTGTGTAGCTGCAGCAAGGTCAGCGTCAAGAACGATAAGATCCTCGTGTTTTTTTCCTAATTCTATGAGGGCACTGCCGTAGCTTGCTCTCGTTGCGATTTTCTTTACTTCTGACATAATGCTTCACCTACCTTCTCCAGATCTTCCATTGCCTGTGCATACTGCTCGTCATTCGGAGCTTTTCCGTGCCAGCCTACTGCGTTCTCCATGTAGGAAACGCCTTTACCTTTTACTGTTTTCATGATGATAGCTGTCGGCATACCCTTTGTAGCTCTTGCCTCATCAAAAGCAGCCTTCAGCTGATCCATATCGTTGCCGTCCGCAACATTGATCACATGGAAATTGAAAGCTTCAAATTTCTTGTCGATCGGATACGGGGAGCATACATCTGCAATGTCACCATCGATCTGAAGTCCATTGTTATCTACGATCACAACCAGGTTGTCCAGTTTACGGAAGCCTGCAAACATAGCTGCCTCCCACACCTGGCCTTCCTCGATCTCACCATCACCCAGCAATGTATATACTCGATAGTCATCATTACTGAGTTTGGCAGAAAGAGCCATACCTGCTGCTGCAGAGATTCCCTGACCAAGAGAACCACTGGACATATCAACGCCCGGAATATGCTTCATATCCGGATGTCCCTGAAGATAGGAGCCCAGATGACGAAGTGTTTTCAGATCCTCTTTTGGAAAATATCCTCTCTCTGCAAGTACAGAATAGAGTCCCGGTGCTGTATGTCCTTTAGAAAGGACAAAACGGTCACGGTCTGCCTTCTTAGGATCCTTCGGATCGATGTTCATCTCTTCAAAATATAAATAGGTGAACACGTCTGCTGCAGAAAGGGATCCGCCCGGATGGCCGGCCTTTGCTGCATGGACTGCTGTTACGATATCCTTGCGGACTTCGTTGGCAACTTTCTGAAGTTCTAACTTATCCATGTTATTAATGTCTCCTTTTTAGTGCCCTGCTGTTCACAGGGAATTTGTATATAAAAGAGGTTTCGATCACTCACCGAATACTGCCTTGTAATCAGCCTGGAATTTAGCGATACCTGCATCTGTCAGCGGATGATGTGTCATCTGCTCAATTACCTTGAACGGTACCGTAGCGATATCTGCGCCTGCAAGTGCACATGCAGTTACATGCATTGGATGACGAACGCTTGCTGCGATGATCTCTGTCGGGATATCTGCAACTGCAAACATCTCAGCGATCTGCTGGATCAGCTCAACGCCATCTGTGGAGATGTCATCCAGTCTTCCAAGGAACGGAGATACATATGTAGCACCTGCTCTTGCTGCAAGAAGTGCCTGGTTAGCAGAAAAGATCAGAGTAACGTTTGTCTTGATCCCCTCAGAGGAAAGAACCTTAACTGCCTTCAGTCCCTCTGTTGTCATAGGAATCTTAACAACCATGTTCGGATGGATGGCTGCGATCTCACGTCCCTCACGGATCATTCCCTCAGCATCTGTTGTGGTAGCTTTAACCTCACCGCTGATCGGTCCGTCAACGATCGTTGTGATCTCTTTGATCACCTCGTTGAAGTCTCTTCCTTCTTTGGCGATCAGAGACGGGTTTGTTGTAACTCCACAGATAACTCCCATGTCATTTGCTTCTCTGATATCCTCTACTTTAGCTGTGTCGATAAAAAATTTCATTGTTTTTTCCTCCTGTTTACGTTCGTTCTTTTTCTTGATGATTCCATTATAACAAACTCATTGCGGGGGTCAAGGCACCTGTTTTTTATTAATAAATATTTTATTAATAAAATAGCGTTTTATTAATAGTGCCTGTCAATTTTTTCACCCAAAACAGCTTCTTTCCATTTTCCTCAATTCGAATATCGCCGTAATTATCGTAGCTAACAAGGTTTCTATTCAAATGTGTCATGGAAACTCTCTCTATATATTATTATTAATAATTTTTGCGCCATTATTTATTTTTCTGTTCATCAGACTGGTTTCTGTCCAGTCTTGCATACCCCGTCGTGCGGCGCTTGATCAGCTTCGGGGTATATTCGATATTATACAGGCTGGCAGGTCTTTCATCCAGGTAAAATTTATCATTCATGTCGATCTTACGGATGATGATGTCGCAGGCATCTCTTCCCTTCAGCGCAACAAAATGATCAATGGTTGTCAGGGAGATCCTGCGGATGCCGGAATAAAAAATATTGTCGCACCCTATGACAGAAACATCCTTCGGAACGTGTATCCTCATTTCATGCAGCGCATCAATGGCGCCTATGGCCATCATGTCATTCTGTCCTGCGATAGCCGTAAATTTCTGTCCTTCCTGGAGAAGCTCCATGGTCAGCTCGTAGCCCATGGCATACTCGGAATCCATCCGCGGGATTTTTCTGTCATTGGACTCATCTGCCGCCTTGATGAGCACATGATCCTTTTTTCCCTCTTTTTCAAACTCGCGAACAAAGCCCTCCACACGCTTGGATCGCTGCCACTGCCGTCTGGTAAGTGGCGGCGTGATAAATGCCACATCCGTGTGCCCCAGATCAAGAAGATGTCTGGCCATCAGCCTTCCTACCACTGTGTTGTCCTGATTGATAGCATCTACCGTGGTTGTTTTTTCCTTGTTGCTGATGATGACCAGTGGTGTTTCTTTTGCGATCTTTTCTACCTGATGCTGGAAATCCGGATGAGGATTGCAGGTATAGATGATCCCTGCCGGCCGCATGGTCTGCATCATACGGAGATATTTTTCTTCCAACCCCGCATCGCGCTGGGTGTTGCAGATAAATACCCCATATCCCTGCTCATTGGCCACAGCCTCGATCCCCTGAAGCAGCAGTACATAATAGGGACTGGTGAGTGTGGGGCAGAAAACAACGATCAGCTTTTCTTTTCTGTCAGCTTTGTGTTTCCGACGTCCGGGAAGCTCATAGCCAAGCTCTCTGGCCGCCTGCTCCACCCGCTCCACAGTTTCTCTCGAAAAAGAAACATTATATTTCCGGTTCAGCACCATGGATACCGTTGCCTGGGAAACTCCTGCGCGTGCTGCCACATCCGATGAGGTTGCTTTCTTTTTTGCCACCAGTCTCACCTCCTTTATAACCTGGGGAAATTTCCTGGCTGCTTATCACTTTTTGCAATCCCTCAGGGAATTTTTTACCTGATCCGATTAAAGCTCCACTCTTCCTTCCAATGCCCGGAGAAGTGTCACCTCATCAATATACTCCAGATCACCGCCCACCGGAACTCCGCTGGCGATACGGCTTACTTTGATCCCGGTCGGTTTGATCAGCTTACTGATGTACATAGCTGTCGTTTCACCTTCAAGACTGGAATTAGTTGCCACAATAACTTCCTTTACATCCCCCTGAAGGCGCTTCATCAGTTCCTTCAGTTTGATATCATCTGGCCCGATTCCAAGCATCGGGGAGATCGCACCATGAAGTACATGATATACACCGTCAAATTTACCTGTTTTCTCATATGCTGCCAGATCCCTGGTATTCTCAACCACCATGATCGTGCTGTGATCCCTTTTGGAATTGGCGCAGATCGGACAAAGCTCCTGATCTGTCAGCGTGTAACAGCACTTACAGTACTGAACATTCTGCCTTGCATCGGTAATGGAGGCGGTCAGCTGCTCCACCTGGTCCTTCGGCATATTCATGATATGAAATGCAAGACGCTGGGCAGATTTGGCTCCGATCCCCGGAAGATGGGAAAGCTGCTCAATAAGTTTATTGATATGGCTGCTGTAATATTCCATCAGAAAGGAAGACCTCCGCCAAGACCGCCAAGGCCGCCTGTGAGTTTGGACATCACTGCTGCTGACTCGGACTCAACCTGACGGAGCGCCTCATTTGTTGCTGCCGCGATCATGTCCTCAAGCATCTCGATATCATCCGGATCTACCGCTTCCTCGGAAAGTGTGACCTTTGTTATTTCACGTTTACCGGAAACTGTAACGGAAACAGCTCCGCCGCCTACTGTTGCTGTAAACTCTTTTTCCTCAAGAGCTTTCTGGTTTTCTTCCATCTGACGCTGCATTTTCTGCGCCTGTTTCATAAGATTATTCATGTTTCCCGGCATACCCATGCCAGGAAATCCACCTCTTTTTGCCATAATACTTTCCTCCTGTTTTTTGTTTACGGATTTATGACTCCTCATCCGGGTCTTCTTCCACTACGATATCCATGTGGATATTCTCCCGAAGTGCATCGTCTACTGTGATCTGCGCGAGATTGGTGTGCTGATGTTTGTTGGCTACCAGCATATGTATCTCCACGCTTTTGCCTGTCCGGGCAGCAATAATATCCTGAAGCTCTTTCTTCGCCTCCGGATTGTCTACATAATTCATCCCCAGAAAATCCTGGAATTCCACATAAAGGATGGGATCTCCTGTCTCTCCGTTATACTTGGGGACTGCACGCTGCAGGGACTGCTTGAAAAGTCCGGTAGTCTGACCCACGATGGCACGCCAGCCTGCCACGATCTTCTGAAGATCCTCAGGAGCTGCCTTCTGTGGTTTCTGCTGCTGTACCGTTGCTGTACCGGTCACTGCCGCCCCCGGTTCCCCGGCTCCACCGGCCTCGCTCTCCCGAACGATCACCTGCTGCACAGGCCGTTCCTCCATCTGCTTTTCCAGGACACGAAGCCTGTCAAGAACAGAGTCCAGATTTGTCTCCATGGCCGGTCTGCACAGCTTGATCAGTGCGATTTCCACCAATACACGCTTCTGGCTTGCAAAACGGATCTGATTGGACAGATCGGAAAAAATACGAATGTAACGCATCAGCGTCTCCACATCTGTCATCCCGCTCTCTTCCTTCAGAAGCTTCAGATTCTCAGAAGAAACATCAATGGCTTCCTCCGGATTTTCGGAAGTCTTCACAAGCAGAAGATTTCGCATATACCAGGTAAAATCTGATACAAACTGTCCCAGCTCCCGGCCGCCTGTGATCAGGTCCTCCAGCACATGGATGGAACCTGTCACATCGCCGGAAAGAACCTTTCGGAGAAGCCTGCTGAATACCTCTGTATCCACAGCTCCCAGAACATCCAGGACTTTATCATAAGTAAGCACCTGTCCCAGATAAAAGGAAATACACTGATCCAGAAGACTCAGGGCATCTCGCATGGACCCGTCGCCTTTTTTTGCCACATAGCGTACAGCCTTCTCCTCTGCTTCCACCCCTTCTGCTGTCAGAAGCTCGGAAAGTCTGGCAGCAATGGTATCAATGGATATCCGGTGAAAGTCATAGCGCTGACATCTGGACAGTATTGTGATCGGTATCTTGTGGGCCTCTGTAGTCGCCAGGATAAAAATAACATAAGAAGGCGGCTCCTCCAATGTTTTCAGAAGAGCATTAAATGCACCTGTTGAGAGCATATGCACCTCATCGATGATATAAACCTTGTATTTACCCTCTGTTGGACGATAAGCCACTTCCTCACGGATCTCACGGATGTTATCAACACCGTTGTTGGAGGCTGCATCGATTTCGATCACATTCATGGCAGTTCCCGCCTGAATGGCCTTGCACATGGCACATTCATTGCAGGGGCTGCCATTTACAGGATGTTCACAGTTTACTGCCTTCGCCAGGATCTTTGCAACCGTAGTTTTTCCGGTACCACGCGTTCCGCAGAACAGGTATGCGTGTCCGATACGGTTCGCCTTGATCTGGTTGGTCAGTGTTGTCACAATATGATCCTGTCCTTTTACATCGTCAAAATTGTCGGGACGAAATTTACGGTAAAGAGCAGTATAACTCATAAAACTCTCCTTCTCTTCGCCACAGTCGCCGCGGAAAGACTCCCGCGGCGGCCAGATGACTCATAATTCATTAATCGCCAAAACTGATTCCGATCTGTTTGGCTGCTTTTACAAGCTGATCCTTTGGAGATACCATCTTCAGCTTGCCTGCGCATTCAGCAAGAGGAACCCTCTTGATCTTGCCATTGATGACACCGATCATAACACCGTATTCCTCATCCATGATCGCCTGCGCTGCACCGGCACCGATCCTTGTGGAAAGAACGCGGTCATATGCACATGGCTCTCCGCCTCGCTGCATATGTCCCGGAACTGTGATACGTACCTCACTTCCGGTCACCTGCTGGATCTGGTCTGCGATCTCATAGGATACAGACGGATATTTCTTCGCTCTTTCCGCAAGCTTTTCTTTGTATTTTTTCTTCGGAAGCTCTGCATCTTCTTTTGAGATAGCTCCCTCAGCTACTGCAAGAATGGTAAAACGCTTGCCTGCCTTGTTACGCTTCTGAATGGCTTCTACAACCTTATTGATATCGTATGGGATCTCCGGGATCAGAATCACATCTGCTCCGCCTGCAACACCAGCATTCAGTGTAAGGCTTCCGACCTTATGTCCCATGATCTCAACAATAAATACACGTCCATGAGATGCAGCTGTTGTATGGATGCAGTCAATGGCATTTGTTGCGATCTCCAGAGCGCTCTGGAAGCCAAAGGTCATATCTGTACCCCAGATATCATTATCAATGGTCTTCGGAAGATGGATGATATTCAGGCCTTCCTCGCGGAGAAGATTGGCGGTTTTCTGCGTTCCGTTTCCGCCGAGGATCACAAGACAGTCAAGACAGAGCTTATAGTAAGTCTGTTTCATGGCCTCAACCTTGTCCAGTCCCTTCTCATCCGGAACCCGCATCAGTTTGAATGGCTGTCTGGATGTTCCGAGAATAGTTCCGCCCTGAGTCAGGATTCCGGAAAAGTCCCTGGCTGTAAGCATACGGTATTTCCCGTAGATCAGTCCCTTATATCCGTCATCAAATCCATAAACCTCAAGGTTCTCAACGCTGTTGCTCAGACCCTTTACAACGCCTCTCATGGTTGCGTTCAGTGCCTGACAGTCACCACCGCTTGTCAGCAGACCGATTCTTTTAATCATAGCGTCCTCCATTCTGTGCCCTCTTATGTGCACATTTTATTTGTTGCTGTCTGCATATAAGACAGATATTCCACCTGACGTATTTCTGCAGAACAACTACTGTATCCTCTCTTTTCACAGAGTTTTACACAATATAATATTATAAAGCATTTTCAGGCAGTGTACAATAGCCAAAAAAGCACGAAAACAGCGAGTGTATTGATTGACTTTACCTGTATCTCATCGTAAAATAAAATTATCAGTAACTTTCGTATGTTTACAGAAAATTTTCATCTAGAAAGGAGAGTCCTATGAAAAAAGTCCTCAAAAAACTATCCTGCGCTTTATTAGCCGCAGCCATGGTATGCGCCATGACTCCTCTCGCCGCCAGTGCAGCGATCAATTATTCCAAAACCCGGATCGTTTATATGCCCACATCCGGAAAGGACTTGGGATACGATGAGATCTCGATCAGCAATATTCCTGCTAAACAGAACATTCTCAAATCCAATGTTAAAGTGGTCAGCGGCGGTTCTGTGATCGCACTGGACTCCTTCGGTTCCAGCAGCTTCAAAAGTACCACGGAGGCTTTCCGCAAGGGTGCAAAACCGTACACTCACTCCGATCATTTCTACAATATCGGTTTTGCCGTTAAAAAGCCCGGAACCGGAAAGATTTCCTTCAAGGTCGGAAACAAAACCTATTCTTCCACCATCAAGGTGCTTCGTTATGTCAACCCGTTGAAATCCGTCTCCATCACAGGTGTAAAAGGCAATCTTGCCGGAAAATTCAAAAGCTCCGGTCATAACGCCTTTCGTTACGCCAACAAGGCACAGAAGAATGCTGTCATGAAATGCACCGCTGCAAATGGCTGGAAGATCACAGGCGTTTCTTTCAACAACAACCGGACCCATACACAGTATAGTACCAATTACAACGCTCCTAACAGCGGGGCTTCTTCTTCCACGCTCCGTATCGGAAACCTTTCCGCGAAGCAGTCCGCCTATATCAGCTTCACCCTTCGCAACACCAAAAACGGGGCGGTACAGTACTGTACACTTAATATGAACTGATTTATTTCGGTCTGTACCTTGACAAATCCGGCTTCAGCGTCTATAATTAAATTCCGCGCAGCCGGGGAGATAGCGGTGCCCTGTACCTGCAATCCGCTACAGCAGGGGTGATGCCAATCTGAGGCTTGTATCTTGCAGAGCAGCCCTTTATAAGTGGCGTTGACGTCTGGGTCTTACGCAACAGGAATCTGTGAACCGTGTCAGGGCAGGAATGCAGCAGCACTAAGCAGAAGCTCTTGTGTGCCGTGAGGGTGCCTGGGCTGAGTTAACTGTAAAGGTAACGTCTGTGAGACCATTCCGAGGTGCGGCGCGCGTAAAAAAGGTTATAATATATGATCTCTATATAAACAGCATTCCCGCCGGGTCCGTCATTTATGACTGATCCGGCGGGATTTTTTGTACTATTATTTTATTTACAATATCCGGCAACTACCTGATTGATCAGCTTGCCGTCTGCCTTTCCCTTCAGATCTCCCATAACTGCCTTCATGATCTGGCCTTTATTTCCTGTTTCCAGAACATCTGCAAATTTCTCCTCGATATAAGCCTTGATCTCTGCTTCATCCATCTGCTTCGGAGCATATTTCGCAATGATATCATATCTTGCCTGATACTCCTCTTTCAGATCTGTACGTTCTGCAGGGCAGGTGTCGATCTGCTCTTTTGCTGTTTTCAGCTCTTTCAGGATAACTTTGTCTACAAGCTCTCCTTTGATGTCATCACGGCATCCCTCATCAATGGCAGCTTTTTTTACTGCTGCGATCAGTGCGGAAACTGCTTCCTTTGTTACCTTATCTTTGGCCTTCATTGCTGCTACCATGTCTTTTCTTAAAGCTTCAAGTTCCATTTTTTGTTCCTCCATTTTCTGTCGTTCCTGTATCAACGACTTTCGTTTGACCTGAATGGATTTTCTGTCTGTAATAGTGAAATCCATTTATGATTTTATTTTGATATTTTCACAGGATTCTGTCAAGAGTAAATCTCCCGGGACTTTTCGTTCTGTTCCGCTCTCTCTGACTGTGTCTGCCCGGCAAGGCGCTCTGCTTCCTGCTTCTTCAGGATTTTTGCCTGCTTCTTTTTCTCCCGCAGTTCCCTGAAAAATGTGGAAAGCATTTCGGAGCATTCCTCTTCCAATACCCCTTCTGTGATCTTTACCTGATGATTAAAGCCTTCGATCTGAAGAAGATTCATCACAGATCCGGCACAGCCTGCTTTCGGGTTCATACAGCCGATCACCACCTCATCGATCCTGGACTGTACCAGTGCACCGGAACACATCTGACAAGGCTCCAGCGTTACATACATGGTGCATCCCTCCAGACGCCAGTCTCCCAGCTTTTTACTTGCCCTTCGGATAGCATTAAGCTCTGCATGGGATAAGGTATTTTTATCTGTATTGCGACGATTGTAGCCTCTGGCTATGATCTTTCCCTCATGCACGATCACGCAGCCGATCGGCACTTCCTCCAATGCACGGGCCTTTTTTGCCTGGCGGATTGCCTCTTTCATAAAACGTTCCTGATCTGTCACGTTTTTACTCCTCCTGTAACTTCACATTCCGGAAAAAGCTCCGGGATTCTATCTGTTCAAACTAAGACTGTTCTCAGCCTTCTGTCCGTTCGATTATAGCTTTTCCGGTATTTCATGTCAATCTGCTGCAAAACAGATATTTGCAACACAAAAAACGCCACAGAAATTTCCACACTAATTTCTGCAGCGTTTTCTTATTGTATAACAGAAAAACGCAGACAACGGAAGCTCTCGCGAACTCCATTGTCTGCGTCAATGAATGCATTATATCTGCTTTTTTTCCGGAAAGTCAAGCAGCCAGATTATTTGTGAAGTGACTCACCATTGGTAGCGATCACATCTTTATACCAATAGAAGGATTTTTTCTTATAACGGTTCAGTGTACCTGTTCCATCGTTGTTGCGGTCCACGTAGATGTAGCCGTAGCGTTTTTCAGCTCTGCTGTAGATGCACTGACAAGGTCAATGCAGCCCCAAGAGGTGTAGCCCATAAATTATATGTTTTTTTCTTCCATGAGCAAGTCCCCATCTCTGCTTACTGCTTTTCGCAGCTCCGCAGGAAACTTACTTGATTCGGTTAAAAAGGCTTGCAGCTTTTTTCGGGGGAGAGTATGCTTGTAGTATCATAAATAAGAGAAACAAGGGGATTTTCCTATGAAAATATGTGGATTTAACAAAACAACCCTGCTGGATTATCCGGGAAGGGTAGCCTGTACCATATTCTTAGGCGGCTGCAACTTCCGCTGCCCATTCTGCCAGAATGGAGCTCTTGTCGTAGAGCCTGACACCCAGCCTGAATATTCCCAGGAGGAAATCCTGGCTTTTCTAAAAAAAAGAAAGGGGATTCTCGATGGCGTCTGTATTTCCGGCGGTGAACCCACACTTGCACCGGAGCTGCCGGAATTTCTCAGCAGGATCAGGGAACTGGGCTATGATGTGAAGCTCGATACCAACGGTTCCCGCCCCTCCGTGGTAAAAAATCTCGCAGCAGCTGACCTGATCAACAAGGTTGCCATGGATATCAAGGCCTGTCCTTCCAACTATCATGTGCTTACCGGTGTACATGCTGATCTGGATGGGATCCGGGAAACTGCCGGATGGCTGCTGGACGGACACCTTGATTATGAATTTCGTACAACAGTTGTGAGGGAACTTCATTCCGAAAAAGATTTTCAGGAGATCAGCCGGTGGTTAAGCGGTGCAAAAGCTTATTATCTCCAGGCTTACCGGGATTCCGATGGAGTTCTGATACCGGGATTCTCTGCCTGCTCCGAGGAAGAAATGAAAAACTACCGGGATATCCTGTCTCAGACGATCCCGGTAGTAGAAATTCGTGGTATGGAGCTGTGATCTGCGGATTTGCAAAACTGTTTGCTTATCTGCATGGATGCCGAAATTTTTCTGATCAGATGTTAATAAAACAGTACCAGTATCCTCCCTTTCCGCCTGGGATATGAATATCCGGACATTCCTTAAAGTAGGGAAAGCCAAACATATTGGCCATAAACCGTTCCTGCTGGCTGTATCCACCGGGTACTCCCAGTATGTACTGTCCCCGGGGATTTCTGCACAGCAGAAGATGGCCGAAATTCTGATATCCGTACATGACAAAACGGTTGCTGCAGAAGCAGCCGTTTTTTCTGCATAAGGCACTGCAGTCCGATGGTCTGATCTTGCTGCAGTCTGTGAAATAGCCGTCGTTAAAGGGATCATCACAGGGTATTCCCGGAAGTGGACGAGATGGCTCCGGTCTCGATGGTTTCGGCGGATGCGGTGACGGCTGGCCTGGCCGTGGTGGTTCCGGCGGATGCGGTGACGGCTGGCCTGGTCGTGGTGGTTCCGGCGGATGCGGTGATGGCTGGCCTGGTCGCGGTGGTTCCGGCGGATGCGGACCGGGAGCCTGATATAAATTTCCGGTTTCCGATGTCTTTAATACATCCTCCTGAATCTCCTCCACCGTCATGATCCTGTCTGACTCCTTCTGATTTTCCTGCACTTCTGGCAAGGTTCCATCTTTTTGATTTTCTTCTTCCTTTTCTTCCCGCTCTCTGCCTTTTTTCTCCGCCGCCTTCTGATATTCCGTTCCTTTTTTCTTCCACTCGCGGAAATTCTCCGGCCGGATCGGCTGATCATCCCATTCCGTTCCCCAGAATCCGCCGGCATCGGAGATCAGAAGCAGTCCTCCAAGCTCCTGAAGACTTTTTCCCATGCCTCCAATATCCCCTGTATCCGTCTCCAGTGCGCACTCGATCCGTTCCCGCCCGGTAACACAGCTTCCGATCAAAATACCATCCATCAACCCTTCCTGCCGCACAAACCCATACACTCTGCACCGACTTCCAGGCTCCAGTCCAACGCAGCGCAGATGAACCTCCACACGGCATTTCCTATCTCTGGCCTCCACCCTCACATAACCGCTGCTGCCATCTTTTTTTCCTTTCCGATACTCGTACACATACGCAACAAAACGCTGATATCCAGCCAACGCACGTCCCTCCGGTATTTCGGTTTCGTTAATATATATGAAAATCGAGAGAAATCATTCCATCAACTGAAAAAAGCTCCAGGATGTACAAACACAAAAAAGAACCCCTCAACCAAGGGATTCTCAAAGCTTTAGTCGAAGCGACAGGATTTGAACCTGCGACCTCTGCGTCCCGAACGCAGCGCTCTACCAAACTGAGCCACGCTTCGTTATTCTGTTTCAGTTGTTTGTGTTTTGCTCAACTGCAAGAGCTATTATATTAGAGTTTCTGTACTTTGTCAATAGAAAAAATTAAAATTTTTCAAAAAAATCGAATTTTTTCTTTTTTCCTGCTTCGGGCATGCATTTTCGCAGACCCGAAGCAGTTTTGGGAAAGGTTCTTTATAACATATCAAATATATTCAGGTGAAATATATGCTTATTTCACTGTAACTGTTACTTTTTTTGTGATTCCGTTGCTGCTTACATAGATAACAGCTTTTCCTTTTTTCACACCTTTAACAACACCTTTGCTGCTTACAGTAGCAACTTTTGTATTGCTGCTTCTGTAGGTGATCTTTGCCTTTGAAGTAGCAGTTGCCTTGATGGCTGTTGTTTTCTTTGCTTTTACACTTACAGCTGTTTTGGATGTGATCTTCAGGCTGCCTTTTTTTACTGTGATCCTGCAGGTTGCTTTGTAGCTTCCGCATTTTACTGTAATTGTAGCTGTTCCTGCTTTTTTTGCTGTTACTTTTCCGCCTGCGCTTACCACTGCAACGGATTTATTACTGCTTGTATAAGTAACTTTTCCGCTAACGCCTGTTTTTTCCACTTTGATCTGGCTTGTTCCACCCACAAATACAGTTTTCGCTGAAGCCGAAGCTTTTACAGCCGGCTTCTTGACTGTGATCTTGCAGGTTGCTTTATAATTTCCGCATTTCGCTGTGATCACAGCTGTACCTGCCGCCTTTGCAGTTACCTTTCCATTTGCGGCTACAGCTGCAACAGATGGTTTACTGCTTGTATAGGTTACTTTTCCGGTAACACCTGCGGTCGTTGCTTTCAACGTCACCGTAGCTGGAGATCCTTTTACATAAAGCGTTTTCGCTGATGCATTCATTTTTACAGATGGAGTTTTTACCGTAAGTTTGTACTGTGCAGTCTTTCCTGCTGCAGATGTTGCCGTGATCACGGCTGTTCCCGCTGCCTTTGCAGTTACTTTTCCGTTTGCGTCCACAGATGCAACTTTTTCATTGTTGGAAGAATATGTTACATCTTTGCAGTTCTCACCTGTAGCTTCAAGCTGTCTGGAACTTCCAATGTAAAGAATTCCCGACTTTTCTTTAAAGGCAATTGTTCCATACACCAGCTGAACAGAAACATCTGCATGATCATCACTGGAAACTCTTACTGTATAGGTTTCATTTTCCGGTCTCGCTACAGTGGAATCCAGAGCAACCACTCCATCTGTAGTTACTGCATCCTGTACAAGATATGTTGTCTTTGAATCATGTCCGACACCTGTTGTATAGAAAACAGATACCTTCGGATTTTTGTATTTATCAAGATTTGCAAGCTTAACATGGGTGCTGTCCGTAAATTCCGGAGAAACAGCCATCTCTTCTGTTGCCTGCGGTTTAACATAAATACCATCTGCAAATTCATATACATACGCGCCGTCTGCCATAATGTACGTGATCTTGTTTACGGTTTTTCCCTCAAGACCTGTATCTTTTGCAAAGGCAACCTTATACACCTTCAGCCACATCTCGTTCATATGACGCATGCCATATTTTCCGCCGTCTGTTGTTTCCAGGATCATTCCCTGAATCCCGGAGTTAACTGCAAAATCGGAATCACTCTTTGTATTGCGGAGATATTTTGTGCTGGTTTCTTTTACATCAATCTCATAATCTCCCCAGCGAGAAGATGTTTTGAGTGTTGCCTCCGCATCTGTCACAGTTGCTTTTACATTAAATTTTGTAGCACTATATGTTCCATCTGTATTTAGTGTTTTATACTGCCCAGGCTCTACCGTCGGAGTACGTCCCAGTGTGATCCCTGCTGTTTCTGTATATACTCCGCTTTCCGGAAGCTCTCCCGCTTCTGAAAGGATCTGCGCCTCTACATACGTTTTTGCATCTGTAGCTACATTAACCTTTTTTACTCCTGCGATCTCATAGCCATTTTCTGTCAGATTCTGAACATCTGCATTTCCGAAAGCAGTGCTTTTTCTGGTTGTGGCAGATGTAACGGAATCATATTTGCGGCTCGTTGCATCTCCCGCATAAAATTCCTCGTATGACAGAGATGCCGTACCGTAAAGTGTTCCTGTCAGTGCCTGATGTCCATTTGCCACCTTATAATAAATATCTGTTCCCGGGATCTGTGTATATCCATCCAACGCTCCCTTTACCCAATAATAGGAAACATTGGAAACCGTGATCGGCTGGCCTGTCAGTGTGATATTTTTTGTCATATCCACATAATTGTCGCTTGAGATCATAACCGTGTAGATCTCATCCCCGGCCCTGGCTACACTGCTGTCAAAGGTTACCACCCCATTCTCTGCCGCTGCATGATCTACAACATATGTTGTTTTTTTACCATGACCACTTCCTGTTGTATAGTATACGGAAACCTTAGGGTTTTCATATTTGTCAAGGTTATCAACTTTAACCTGGGTTGTATTTTCTTTTACAAAAGCTACCTGTACCTTCATTCCTGCTTCAGGCTGTTTTTTTACAAGAGGAGCTTTGTCTCCGAACTCATATACATAGGAGCCGTCCGGAGTAATATAAGTCACCTTTGAAATTTTTTCCCCGATAAGCCCGGATCCTGCTGAAAACGCAAGTTCGTAGGGCTGTACCCAGATTTCATAGGTATGACGAAGTCCTACCTTCTTACCACTGGCAGTTTCAAGGATCACTCCCAGTGTATTTCCGCCTACAGCAAAATCACCCTGTCTGGAATTGCGGAGATATTTTGTGCCGGCTTCTTTTACCACCAGCATGTAATCACCCCAGATCGACGGTGCCTGGATCTGGGCGGATGCATCTGTGACCGTTGCTTTTACATCGAATTTTGTTGCACTGTATGTTCCGTCTGTATTCAGAGTTTTATACTGTCCTGTTTCCTGTGACGGTGCTTCATTCAGCGTAATATCTGCTGCCTCTGTATAGACACCCTCTCTCGGAAGCTTGGAAGCAGCTTTCAGCGCCTGTGCATCTACATAGGTTTCCGCGTCCACTGCAACACTTACATTCTTCACACCCTGGATCTGATATCCGGAAGAGGTCACCTCTGTGCTGTCCTCATTAGCAAAAATCTGATTTTTACTCGTTGTTGCCGAAGTGATAGCGTCATAGCTCTCCTGAGTGGTATCCCCGGCATAAAATTCCGAATAACTTAAAGTTGTCGTTCCGTACAGTTTTCCGTTCAGAGCGGTCTGTCCATCTGCCACTTTTACATAAACGCCTGTTGTTCCTATCTGTGTATATCCCTCTACCGGCTGCATGGACCAGAGATATTTCACTCCTGCAACAGTGATCTCAGAAGCATCCTGAAGAACCTCGCCTGCTTCTGCCATAAATGCTTCTCCATCACCGAATGCCTCTTCTGTATCCTCCTGGATCTGCGGTTCCTCTTCCTGTTGAATCTCTTCTGCTGAAATTTCTGCTACTTCTTCCTGAATAGCTTCTGCATCACTTTCTTCCGGCTCTTCCGACTGAATATCAGCTTCACCAACTTCCGGCTGGCCCTGGGAAACAGACTCCTGATCCTCGTTCTCTCCTTCTTCCTGTGCTGTCTCTCCTTGTGTTTCTTCTGACACGTCACTAAAAACTTCCGCCTCAGACGCCATTGCCGTTACCGGCGCTCCTGACGCGATCACCGCTGAACTCAGAACGAGTGCAGCTGACTTCTTAAAAAGCTTCCACTTATGCATACCTGTCCTCCTCTTTGTCTTTTATATTACACGACTTTATACCAGATCATGACCTTACAGCTGCTCTGGTTAATTGAAATTTCTTCTGCAGAATATTCAACATATGTCAGTTTCTGCAGAAGTGCTCTGTCAAGCACGCTTTAGTTTGTCCAAACTAACATATCGTCATTTTATCAATGCTTAAATTATTTGTCTATACATATCTGGCAAAAAAGCCTCACGGTTATTGTTGTTTTTTTCTCAACTAAAAATTGTTTTCAAAATATTTATATTATTATCTAATATTTCAAACAAAAAAAGTATATATTCCAAGACATCATTTCAGGAAATGCAACAGCCATTGCCATTTCCTCCGGCATTCTCAGATCATATACTTTTTTATATTTCTATATTTTTGCTTTCTTTTATGCCCAGCGGCTCTTCTGTTCTTCGCAGATACTGTTCCACTGGCAGTTTCCACAGATTTCCTTACGTTTATCCATCGCAAGGATTTTTTCCTGGACTTTTTTTGTAAATTCGCTGAAGTGCAATGTCTGTCCGGCCTTCAGTCCACATTTTTCCAGCACGGCATTGTCATACTCTGCCACTTTATCTCCGGTTTCACAATGTCCGCCCAGATTATTCGGACAGGCAGAGCAGATCTCATCCGTATCCACATGAAGCCTTATTTTCTTTCCCTCCAGAAAAATCTTCAGCATCTCGGCCATATGTGCAGTAAAACCGTTACTGTAGCCTTCCCCCTTAAAATACGCCAGGCACATACCATGATGAGGGCGCAGAGGAATGACTATTTCCTCTGTGCCCTCATCAGAAGCATATGCCGCAGCACTGCTTTTATCTTGCATATTTACGTACCTTTCCTGATAAAACATAAGCCAGTGCGATCTTGATAAGATCCGGAATGATAAACGGGAACACACACCAGCCAAGAACTGCCATAAGGCCTACCGGACCTGTGCTTCTTGTGTAGGCAAACATAAACCATGCGGTTCCAAAGGCATAGCATACGATCAGTCCAACGATCATGGAAATGATCTGAACAACCGGCTTTCTGCCAAAAACGTGCTCAATTGCCCACATAACAAGTGCGGAAAAGATAAATCCAATGATATATCCACCTGCATTTCCGAGAAGAGCTCCAATGCCTCCGGAAAATCCTGCAAAAACCGGAACTCCTACTGTTCCAAGAAGAACGTAAACCAGAACTGCCAGAGTTCCTCTTTTTCCTCCAAGCACACCAACTGCCATAAATACTCCGAATGTCTGCAGAGTAAACGGTACCTGTGCCGGAATGGAAATCCATGAGCAAACTGCCATCACTACTGCAAAAACTGCAATGTAAACAAGATCATACGTCTTGCTTCTGCCTGCTGCCACTGTTGTCATAATAATCTGTATCCTCTCTTTCCTTTTCTGCTTTTCCTGTCGGAAGATCATTCCTGTCCTTTATAAATGATATCCGCTCTTTCGCTGTTAACAATTTAACACAGCAGGATTTTAATGTCAACTTAATTTTATTTTTTAAGTTTACATTTTACAATGCCGTTTACAACTATGTAAACCTGCCATTTACAAATGATATTGTCAATTTTCACTTTCAAATTCCCCTCTCTGATGCTATACTGAAACCAATGAGTTTTCAGCAAAAAGGGGGATTTTTCCACATGGATATACACGATATTCATAACATCAGCACCAACTGCACACGGACTGAATTTGTAGGGACCGCAGTCCTTGACACAATCGGACTCGTGATCTCCGGAGTTGATGATTCTCTGCTTAAAAAGATGAACGTAGGTACCCAATACCACTGTCTGGGGCTTTTCAGTTCCCGAACAGGCGCTGCCGGTCAGATCACAGCTATTGACGATGCAGTAAAAGCCACAAATACAGAAGTCCTTTCCATTGAACTTCCAAGAGACACCAAGGGCTGGGGCGGTCATGGAAACTATATCGTCCTTGGCGGAAATGATGTATCCGACGTGCGTCACGCCATTTCTCTGGCTCTGGAACTGACTAACAAATATGCAGGTGAGGTCTACATCAGCGAATCCGGCCACTTGGAGTTTGCTTTTTCCGCAAGTGCAGGTCCTGCTATCCATAAAGCCTTCGGCACACCTCTGGGTGAAGCATTTGGTTTCATGGCAGGTTCTCCGGCTGCTATCGGTCTTGTGATGGCAGATAATGCCGTGAAATCCGCAGCAGTATCCATTACACAATATATGACTCCGAATATCGGTACCAGTCATTCCAATGAAGTGATCATCGCCATCTCCGGTGATGCCAGTGCTGTAAAAGCTGCTGTACTGGAAGGCCGTCAGACAGGCCTTGAGCTTCTCATCGGTATGGGAACCTATCCGGAGATCCCGGGTACGCCGTATCTGTAAAATCTCCGGATTGCAGGAAATTTGTGAATTTCCACACACTACACTTCACGAAACACATATCTGCGTCATGCATACAAAAGCAGCGCTGCAGGGATCAGCATACGATCCTGCAGCGCTGTGTTTCTCTTAAATATTCTCCTATGGATTTTTCCGGATCAGCCCACCTGATATACATCTGCAGACTGAAGTCCGAAGCTTAATGCCTCAGAATGACTTCCACAATAGATATCCACATGTCCGTAAGGAGTTCCCAGATCCTCTACCGTATAAACAGTACCGTTGATCAGAAGCTTGGTCCCAAACGGAACACCTGCCATAGCAACGGTACGTCCTGCTGTCGGAACTGTTCCGCTGGCGGTAAGATTGCCGGCTGTACCGCAGCACTGTGCACAGTTGCAGTATGCGGTCAGTGTAAAGTTTCCAAGATATGTTCCCTGACTGGAAGAACCGGAATCGGACGTATCCGCAGAGGCATCTTCCGTCTCCTCGGAAGCTGTCTCATCATTGGAAACCTCCTCAGAAACCTCCTCCTGGGAGCTGTCCTCGGAAACATCTTCGGAACTTCCGGACTGTACATCATCCGCTTCCTCTTCCTCCTCTACAACAATGTCTGTACTTGTAGAACTGCTGGAAGACTCGGTTGTATCCTCCTCCGGATCATAGCCGTAATCATCGTCAGAATCAGCCTCTTCACTGTCCTCGTTATCCTGATCGGCTTCTTCCTGGGCTGCCGCTTCTGCTGCCTGTCTCTCAGCCTCTGCTGCCGCTTCAGCCTTAGCTTTCTCTTCTGCAGCCTTCTCCGCCTCTGCCTGCTGTACCAGAGCGGTAATACTGCTGTCTGCATTACTGATATCTGCCATCAGCTGCTGAGCCTCTTCCTGGCTGGCGCTGATCTGGTTTACATAAGAGTTAATATCATCGCTTGTGCTGGAAGCCATGGACTGCACTTCCTGCTGTTTGGCTGCACGCTCCGTCATCAGATCATCGATCTCTGCGGACTCCGTCTCAACCTTTTTCTCATTCTCCTGGATATTCTTCTGAAGACTCACATATTTATCCAGCATGTCTCTGTCGTATGTAGAAATCTGGATCGCATTCTCCGCGCGATTGAGGAATTCTGCAAGGCTTTCGGAAGAAAGCAGTGTCTCCAGTGCGGAAGTTCCGGCATTTTCATACATATATGCGATTCGAAGCTTCATGGACTCATACTGATCTGCAGAAGCTTTCTTTGCTTTTTTCAATTCTTTTTTTACTTTATTTAATTCATCTTCCTTCTCAGCAGCCTGGATACTAAGCTCAGAAATGCTGTTGGTAAGATCCTCATACTGTGCGTTTAAATCAGCCAGATAGCTCTCCAGCTCCTGCTTCTTGCTCTCCAGTGTGCCGATGCTGCTCTGTACCTGCGCAAGACCCTCCTCAGCGGCCTGTTTCTCCGCCTGTGCCTCTGCAATCGCGGCGTCTGTACCTGATGCATATACGGTGCTTCCCATGGAAAGGGTCAGCATACCTGTAAGCAGTAATGTGAAAACTTTTCTATTCTTCATATAAACACCTTTCGTCCTTTCATGGGTTCTAGTATAACACATTTTTCATAGAAAGCAATAATTTTATTTTATTTTTGTAACAAATACGTAATAATTTAATTTTTTATGAACTGAAAAGCGTTTTTTTTGTTTTCCGGAGCACAAAAAAACTGCCCTCTCACAGATTTATCTGTAAAACGGCAGTTTTTATTCTATGCTGTTTCAATCCAAAGATCATCAGCTACGAGAATACTTCCCTGATGTAATCCCCCCCCTGAAACTGCTTCTCTTACTCCGCAGCCTCCATAAGAACCTCATTCTCAGCTTCCTCAGCCATTACTTCCTGATACTTGTCCAGGATGATCGTCTGGATCTGCTCTCTTGTTGCTGAATTGATCGGATGTGCGATGTCACGATATTCACCGTCGCTTGCCTTACGGCTTGGCATTGCGATGAACAGCCCCTTCTCGCCTTCGATCACCTTGATGTCATGTACCACAAACTCATCATCTATTGTGACAGACACAACGGCCTTCATTTTCCCTTCTTTTGCTACCTTCCTCACACGTACATCTGTAATATTCATTGCTACTTGCCCCTTTCATTTCGCTAACCGTATCTGCGGAAAACTGATCTTCCGCATTTATAATACGTAGCGTTCGTTTTTCTCTACGACGATCTTCACTTCTCCTTCTTCGCCGCAGTAATATGAATTTGCCCGGATGGTATCCCGGCTCTCAACAATGCAATTCTCAATATGCGTATTATCTCCAAGATATACGTCATTAAGGATCACAGAGTTTTTGATCACACAGTTATTTCCTACAAATACATCACGGAACAGAACAGAATTCTCCACAGTTCCGTTGATGATACATCCGCTGGACACCAGACTGTTCTTCACAGTTGCACCCGGATTGTACTTAGCAGGAGGTACATCTGCGATCTTGGTTTTGATCGCCGGCTCCTGTTTGAAGAAATAGTTCCGGATCTCCGGTTTCAAGAAATCCATATTTGTCTGATAATAAGCCTCTGCAGTAGAGATATTATTCCAGTAGTTATCGATCTTATATCCGTAAATCCTCTTCAGATTTTTGTAACGGATAAGAATATCATTTACAAAATCATGCCTTCCTTCCTGGGCAGCACGCTCGATCAGTTCGATCAGCTGCCTTCTTCGGATGACATAGATACCAGTAGATACCGTATTATAGGAGGAAACGATCGGTTTTTCTTCAAATTCCTCGATCCGACAGTCCTCATTCATGCGAAGAACACCAAATCTCTCAACCTGGCTCTGATCCTTGCATGTAGTACATACAACGGTAACATCTGCCCGCTTTGCGATATGATACTCCAGGACTTTATTGTAATCCAGCTTGTAGATTCCATCGCCGGAAGCGATCACCGCATAGGGTTCATGACTGTTCTTTAAAAAGCTCAGGTTCTGATAGATCGCATCTGCAGTACCCTGATACCATAAGCTGTTATCTCTGGTAATGGTTGGAGTAAAGACATAAAGTCCTCCCTGTTTTCTTCCGAAATCCCACCATTTGGATGAACTTAAATGCTCATTAAGGGAACGGGCATTATACTGTGTCAGCACAGCAACCTTCTGGATATGTGAATTTGCCATGTTGCTGAGGGCAAAGTCGATCGCGCGGTAACTTCCTGCAATAGGCATTGCCGCGATTGCTCTTTTGTTTGATAATTCTCTCATGCGGTTATTATTACCGCCTGCCAAAATAATACCTATCGCTCTCATTCTTTCCCACCGTCCTTTGCTGCAATTACCTGGCCGGCTGCCAGTTCTCCGTCAGGGTAGTCTTCTTTTGTTGTAACACCGGCGATAGCGGTATTCTTACCGATTTTGACACTGTCCGGAATCACGCTGTTTTCGCCGATAGCCACAAGTCCAAAGGAATATACAGCCGGTTTCAGAACATTCGGTACCTCCTCGCCGCATCCGATCACAACATTATTTCCGATGACAACATCTTCTGCCACGATGGCTTTATCCATAACAACGTTCTCACCAACTGCTGTATTCTTCATGATAATAGAATCACGGATCACACTGCCCTTGCCGATGATAACATTCGGACCGATCACTGAATTATGTACTTCACCATAGATTTCTGTTCCCTCACCGATGATACACTTGTCCACAACTGCATCTGCGGAAATATACTGTGGCGGGATCACATCTCCCTTGGTGTAGATCCTCCAGAATTCCTCATAAAGATTAAACTCCGGAATGATATCGATCAGCTCCATATTTGCTTCCCAGTAAGAACCAAGAGTTCCTACATCTTTCCAGTAGCCGTTGTACTCATAAGCAAAAAGGCGCTGCCCCTTCTCTTTACAGTACGGAAGGATATGTTTACCGAAGTCACAGCCATTCTGATCCTTCAGGGCGATCAGTGCTTCCTTCAGGACCGGCCATGAGAAAATATAGATACCCATGGATGCAAGATTGCTGCTTGGATGCTCCGGCTTCTCCTCAAACTCAGTAATACGGCTGCTCTCATCAGTAACCATAATACCAAAACGGCTGGCTTCCTCAATGGGAACCGGCATACACGCGATCGTAATATCTGCCTTGTTCGCCTTGTGGAAATCCAGCATCACTTCGTAATCCATCTTATAGATATGGTCACCGGAAAGGATCAGTACATAATCCGGGTTATACTGCTCCATATAAGCCAGATTCTGATAGATCGCATTGGCAGTTCCTGTGTACCATTCACTGCTTGTGCTCTTCTCATACGGAGGAAGGACTGTGACACCGCCTTCATTGCGGTCAAGATCCCACGGAATACCGATACCGATATGTGTATTCAGGCGGAGAGGCTGGTACTGTGTCAGCACACCCACCGTGTCAATTCCCGAGTTAATACAATTGCTCAGTGGAAAATCGATGATACGATATTTACCACCAAAAGCGACTGCCGGCTTTGCAACCTTTTCTGTCAAAACTCCTAACCTGCTGCCTTGCCCACCGGCCAAGAGCATGGCAATCATCTCTTTCTTAATCATGCGATCACCTCTTGTATGTTATGATTATTCCATTATAGCATACTTTACTGTATTAGTGAACATTTTTTACAATTATTTTAGCTGTATTTTACTTTTTTTATCGCTATTGTATATTATAAATTGGTAAGACTCATCATTTTTTTCATTCCTCTGGTAATTTTCAACATTTTTCGATGTTATTTTCTGGTTACTTTTATATTCCGGAAAAAACCGCTTTTTTAGCCAAAAGAACCACTTTTCAATTGTTTCTGTTGGCGTTATAATAAAACAGACAAAAGAGCTACGAAAATAACATATATATAAGGAGATTATTATGTATCAGATAGACTTTCATAAACCGCTCCATATTCATTTCATCGGGATCGGAGGCATCAGCATGAGCGGCCTTGCCGAGATCCTTCTGGAAGAAAATTTCCGGATTTCCGGTTCCGATGCCAAATCCAGCCCGCTGACCCGCACACTGGAAGAACGTGGCGCTGTGATCTATTACGGACAGCGCGCTTCCAACATCAAGGATGATGTAGATGTGGTTGTCTATACAGCAGCGATCCACCCGGACAACCCGGAATTTGCCTGTGCGAAAGAAAAAGGGCTTCCAATGCTCACCCGCGCAGAGCTTCTGGGACAGATCATGCGGAACTACGATACACCGATCGCAATTTCCGGAACCCACGGAAAAACCACTACTACTTCCATGGTTTCCCATATCCTTCTTGAGGGTGACTGTGATCCTACCATCAGTGTTGGCGGAATCCTTCCTGCTATCCACGGAAACATCCGCGTTGGAAATTCTGAGACCTTTATCACAGAGGCATGCGAATACACCAACAGCTTTTTAAGCTTCTTCCCTAAGATCAGTGTGATCCTGAACATGGATGCCGATCATCTGGATTTCTTCAAGGACATCGATGACATCCGCCATTCCTTCCGGAAATTTGCAGAGCTTCTCCCTGCTGACGGTACTCTGATCATCAACGCCGACACACCGGAGTATGAGACGATCACCCGGGAGCTTCCATGCAATGTTCTTACCTATGGTCTGGAGCACGATGCCGATTACACCGCAGCAGACATTACCTGGGATAAATACGGACATCCTTCCTTCTCCGTTCTCTTCCGGGGCAAAAAGATCGGCAGCTATTATCTGCGTGTACCGGGTATCCACAACGTATCCAATGCACTGGCCGCCATTGCCGTAGGACGCCTTCTGGACCTTCCGGATGATGTGATCGTCAAAGGTCTCGGAAGCTTTACCGGTACAGACCGTCGTTTCCAGTATAAAGGTGAGATCGGCGGTATCACCATCATTGATGATTACGCGCATCATCCAACCGAGATCGAGGCAACCCTTCATGCTGCAAAGAATTATCCGCATCAGAAGGTATGGTGTGTATTCCAGCCTCATACCTACACACGTACCAAAGCTCTTCTTCCGGAATTTGCAAAAGCGCTGACTCTGGCCGATCATGTTGTACTGGCTGATATTTATGCCGCACGTGAAACAGACAATCTTGGTATTTCTTCCCAGGATCTCCAGAAACAGATCCAGGAACTTGGAACCCCCTGCGAATATTTCCCGACTTTTGATGAGATCGAGAGCTTCCTCTTAAAAAGTTGTGCACATGGTGATTTGTTGATAACTATGGGCGCCGGAGACGTTGTAAATATTGGAGAACACCTTCTCGGAAAATAATTATCCACATTATCCACATGCTTATGCACATTTCAGACGTGCCTGGCATGTGGATTTTTTTGTGTATAACCTACTTGACATAATTCAACAGCCAAATTCAACAAATACCGCATTTTTCTTACAAAATTAAGGTTTTTGTTAGTTGCTGATAATGTTATCCTCAAAGTTTTCCACACTATCCACATTTTCCACATGGAAATTGGTGCACAACTTCTGTGAAAATAGACTATTCTCAAGTAAAAGCGGTTGTGCTATAATCCTTTTTAGCATGGCGGACTTTTGGATATCACCTGAAATATCTGCTGTATTTTAGAAAGGGAGCTGCTGATCATGAGCCTGATTTCACTTCAGAATTCCTCAGAACTGGAGGTAACGATTCTTTCCAATCGCTTTATTGACAATTTCATGCCTCGTGCCAACGGGGAGTTCGTAAAGGTATATATCTACCTTCTCCGGATGGTATCTGCCGCTCCTTCTTCTTTCAGCCTGGAGCATATGGCAGACAGCCTTTTCTGCACGGAAAGAGATATTTCCCGTGCGCTGAAATACTGGGAAGGTGAGAAACTGATCGCATTAACCTATACTGCAGATCAGAAGCTTTCCGGGATCACTTTGCTGGAACCCTTTGCGGATACCGGTCATAGAGAGAGCAGCGCTTCCGTGGATACTTTCACCGGTTCCGGCAATTCTGCTTCCGTTTCCGGGAACACGGATCCGGGAGTCCCAAGCTCCGCTGATTACATTCTCAGTCTCACTCCTGACCGGATCAGAGAACTTAAGCAAAACGAAGAGATCAGTCAGCTTCTCTATATCACAGAGCAGTATCTGACCAAAACACTGACGCCTACAGAAATGCAGAAGATCCTTTTTTTCTATGATGAGCTCCATATGTCTGCGGATCTCATCGAATATCTGGTGGAATACTGTGTTTCCAGAGGCCGCAAGAGTATGCGTTATATTGAAACTGTTGCACTCGCCTGGGCAAAAGACGGCATCACCACCGTCGAGATGGCCCGGGATGCCAGCTCCCGTTTTTCCAAGGATTATTACACGATCCTGAAAGCTATGGGGATCAGCGGCCGCAATCCTGTTGATAACGAGATCACTTACATTGATACCTGGCGCAAGACCTACGGTTTTGATCTGGAGCTGATCCAGGAAGCCTGCAGCCGTACTGTCCTTTCCACCGGACAGCCCAGTTTCCAATATGCAGATAAGATCCTCTCCGGCTGGAAAAAGAAAAACGTACATACGCTGGAGGATATCCGGCTTCTGGATGCCGCACACAAAAAACGCCAGCTTGAGAAATCCGTTTCCAGGAAGAAGCAGCCCCAGACTCAGCCTCAGAATAGCAACCGCTTCAATAATTTCCACCAACGTGATTATGATTTTGCGGAATATGAGAAACGTCTTTTAAATAATCAGTAACAGAACCTGGAAGGAGCGCTTTATGCCTTTACAGAATTTTCAATATGATACTATAATGAGAGAATACAGCCGCCGGCAGGCACAGAACCACCGTATTCTGGAGGAGCACACAGCCGAAGCCTACGGAAAGATCCCCCGTCTGAAAGAGATCGATGACGAGGTGGCAACTTTAAGTGCTGACAAAGTCCGTCGCCTTTTAAACGGCGAAGAAAAGGGAACTTCGGATCTGAAGGCAGCCATCCAGGAGCTTTCCGATGAACGGATCACCCTTCTTGTTGCAAACGGCTTTCCCGGAGACTATCTTGAGATGCCTTATACCTGCCCTGACTGTCAGGATACCGGCTATATCGGCAGCCGAAAATGCACCTGTTTTAAAAAAGCTGAGATCGAACTGCTTTATGCACAGTCCAATCTGAATGAAATTCTCGAAAAAGAGAATTTTGACAGCTTTTCATTTGACTATTATTCTGCTACAATAAAAAACGAAGCCACGGGACTGTCTGCCCTGGAAACAGCCAGACGGGCCTATGACACTGCACAGCGCTTTGTGCAGAACTTCGACCATAAATTTGAAAACCTGTTTCTATATGGTGATACCGGTGTGGGAAAAACCTTTCTTTCACACTGCATCGCCCGAGAGCTTCTCAGATCCACCCACTGTGTCCTGTACTTTTCCGCCTACGATCTTTTTGATATGATGGCTGCGAATTCTTTTTCCCGAAAAGATACCGGCACAGACGAGGAACTGATCTATGACTGTGATCTTCTGATCATTGATGACCTGGGAACGGAGCTTACCAACAGTTTCGTATCTTCACAGCTTTTTCTCTGTCTCAATGAGCGGATCATGCGCAGGAAATCCACGATCATTTCCACGAATCTGACGCTCAAAAATTTCTCGGATACCTATTCCGAGAGAACATTTTCCCGAATTGCCAGCAACTATCAGATGATATCGTTGATCGGGAAGGACATCCGTATACAGAAAATATTTTTAGGAGGAAATTAAAATGGCACAGGTAAATACAAAAGATTTTTCCACACTCCCGGTAGGAAGACTTGGACTGATTCCCCTTCAGAGCTGCAGCTCATTAGGCGCGAAGGTGAATGACTGGCTGGTCAAATGGCGTGCCGAAAGACAGTATCCTGGAATGGACTCCTTTGCATTCGAGGGATACAAGCGCGATTCTTACATTATTGACGCCAAGACTCCACGTTTCGGCTCCGGTGAGGGTAAATGCACCATCAACGAATCTGTCCGCGGTGATGATATCTACGTAATGGTAGATGTGACAAATTACAGCTTATCCTATCCAATCGGACCTTACACGAATCTTATGTCCCCGGATGATCATTTTCAGGATATGAAGCGTGTTATCGCCGCTGTAGGCGGAAAAGCCCGCAGAGTCAACGTGATCATGCCATATCTCTATGAGAGTCGCCAGGACAAACGTGTCGGAAGAGAGTCTCTTGACTGTGCCAATGCACTTCATGAGCTGATCGATATGGGTGTTGAGAATATCATCACCTTTGATGCACATGATTCCCGTGTACAGAATGCGACTCCTCTTCATGGTTTTGAGACTGTACAGCCATCCTACCAGTTCATCAAGGCTCTTCTTAATAATGAAAAGGGACTTCATATCGACAAGGATCATTTCATGACGATCAGCCCGGACGAAGGAAGCATGAACCGTGCGATCTATCTCGCCAATGTCCTCGGTGTTGATATGGGTATGTACTATAAACGTCTGGATTACTCAAGATATGTAAACGGCCGTCATCCGATCGCAGCATATGAATTCCTCGGACCAAAGATCGAGGGCAAGGATATGATCCTGATCGATGATATGATCTCCTCCGGTGATACGATCATTAAGATCGCGTCTCTCCTGAAAGAGAAAGGAGCAGGCAGAGTTTACATCTGCTCTACCTTCGGATTCTTTACCGATGGTCTTGATAAATTTGACGATGCTTACAAGAAGGGCTACTTCGACAAGCTCCTTACTACTAACCTGGTTTATCAGTCACCGGAGCTTCTTGAGAAGCCATACTACATCAGCTGCGATATGAGCAAATATATTGCTCTGATCATTGATACGCTGAACCATGATACCTCTGTCAGCCACCTTCTGAATCCGGTAGACAGAATCAAACGCTGCGTAACAAATTACATGAGCCAGCATGAGAAATAAATAAATCATAACGCACGCAAAGCGGCTGCACCTTCTGAGAACGATATAACAGTCTCTCA
Organism: Blautia sp. MSK20_18; assembly: GCF_020553125.1. Taxonomy (NCBI): domain Bacteria; kingdom Bacillati; phylum Bacillota; class Clostridia; order Lachnospirales; family Lachnospiraceae; genus Blautia; species Blautia sp. MSK20_18. The sequence continues at coordinate 113,160 of NZ_JAJCGR010000006.1, read as the reverse complement.
GAAAGCGCAGCCGCTTTATATTTCTGTAACAGACGGATATCCATGATCCGCATCTGCTGTCTGCTTTGCTTTTGATCTTTATGCTGAAATCTTCCTGCAAAAGCTCACATAGGAAGCTTCTGATAGGGAATCCTCTCTTTATCCAGGATCTCCATTTCTCTTTTATGGCAGGTACTTATGATCACCTGTCTGTTTTCTTTATGCAGCCACCTGAGAGCCGCTGCAAGACGTTCTTCATCATACATGCCAAATACATCATCCAGGATCACAGGGAACGGTTCCTCTTTGCAGAAAAGCTCTCCTGCTGCCATACGAAGGGCAAAATAAATCTGCTCCAGTGTCCCGCGGCTCAGTCTCTCAATGGATACGATACGCTCCCCTGTGTTCACAGACATATGCAGTGCCTCATCCATCAAAACCTCCTGGTATCTGCCACCGGTGATCTCACTTAATATCTCAGATGTACGTTTTTTCAGACGGACCCCTACCTGATCCGTAATGTTTCCGGAAAGTGCCTCAATCGTCTCCATGGCCATATTCAGCGCCTGGATCTCTGTTTCCTCCGGAGTGATCACTTCTGTATTTTCTTCACATTCCGCCAACTCTGCCTGCAGGTTCTCCAGCGCTGTATGCTTCTCTTCGTAGTCACTGTCCAGACTGTTCCGGTTCCAGGTCAGCTCTTCATGTCTGGAATGCCAGCGCTCTCTCTGACGTTCTCTCTTATTCAGCTCCCTGCTGAGCCGTATGCGAAAAAACAATGCCGCTACAGAAATCGCCGCAGTTGCCACGCCTGCCAGAACACTGAAAATGACCTGCCCGGAAAAAGCTGCCAGGCAGCCGGTACCGGCAATCCCACCAAGCAGCACAACTGCCAGAACTGCATCTGTCAGCTCCCGCCTTCTTTTTACACGATCGATCCGAAGCTCAAGAAGATCCTCTGTACTCCGTTCTCTGGTCCCTATGTTCATCCCGTCCTGCTGCTGCATGATCCGGTCACGCTTCTCATCCAGTTCACGGATCTCTCTACGGATATATTCCATGTTTGCGGAAATCTTTTCTTTTTCCTTTTCCAGATCTTTTTTTCGCCGGGCCGCTTCTGTCAGATATCCTTTTCTGGACATTTTCAGCATCTGCATGGCTCGTCCCATGTCAATGGAACTGTCACCGGTTCCCTGATAACTGGCCATGTAATTCTGCAGTTCACGTACGAGATCTTTTCCTGTAACGCTTTTCAGCTGTGCCACAGACACCGTATTATCATAAACTGCCTCACTTACATTTCCCAGAATAGTCCCAAGAGCTCCCTGTTCCGCATCCACAAGACTGCCATCATCTTCACAGAGAAGCTCTCCCAGCTTCTTTTCTTTATAAAAATTCCTGGTAAGACGATACTTCTTCCCCTTGCTTGTGAACCACATGATCCCACCATATTCTGCCGGATTTTTCCACGGTTCATATTTTGTATATGTATCGTTCAGAGCAGCCTTTCCCCGCAGTCTGCGAACGCCGTAAAACATGGAGCGGATAAATGTATGTGTGGTAGTTTTTCCACTCTCATTTTCACCGTAAAGTACGTTGATCCCAGGCGAAAGCTCCATATCCTTGTCCCGGATCTTCCCGAAATTTTTTATTTTTAAACGTCTGATAACCATCTTATGCTATCCTCCTGTGCTGCCCCTTTATCGCCGGCTGCCTGTCTCAAGCAATGCCTGAAGCCCATAATACAGCGCCTTTTTTTCCACGGTATCCATACCCTTTTTGGCCAGAAAATAGCCGATATAATCACCGATCAGAGTACCGCTGTAGCGTTTGTAGAGCTCACCAAGATCATACGCCGGCCAGGATTCATCCACAACATCGGTAACATTTCCGAGACTTTTCAGTTTCTCAGGGATCAGAAGAAGATCCGGCGAACGCATTCCCTGAAGAACGATCCTGTAGATATTCCTTCCTCCTCTGCGGAAAATCTGGGATTTTACCGCTTCTTCCAGAGATATCTGTGTAGTTTCCTCGTGAAGTGTCATTACCAGCTGCTGATAGGAACGACAGGCAAAGGGAACGAACTCTGTACGGATCCTTCCGTTGATCAGTCGTCCCTCCATATATCCATGTTCCCCTGTATCATTCCTGTCAATGGGCTCCAGAGCCCCGGAAAAGGCCGCCTGGTCACGGATCAGGATCTGCGGCTTGTGGATATGCCCTAACGCCACATAATCGAAGCCTGATGCCGCCAGAGCTGCTGCACTGAGAGGAATATGCTTCTCATCGCCGCCATGGGCCAGCAGAATATGGATTCCTTCTTTCTGGACAGGGACAGCCTGATCATAAAGTCCGTCTTTTATTTCCCGGTCATAGTAACTCAGTCCATATACATAGACATCAAGCCTGGGATCTTTAACGCAGGTCAGTTCCCTGCTCCTGAAAAATATAACATTGGAATTCCACTCAAACGTATTATAAAAAGAATCTCTGCTTATAAAATCATGATTTCCTGCCATCAGATACACTCTGGTATCCGGGATGGTGGAAAACAGATAATTTACTTCCTTAAGCTCTCTCATAAGAGGCTGGCGGTGGAACAAATCTCCGGATATAAATAGCAAATCCACCGGATCTTCGCGGATGCCCGCAATAACCCGGCGGAAAGTGCTCCAGATTTCTTCCTCCCGCTCTTTGCTCCACGGGCAGCCCCTGTCGGGAACCGCGCCCAGATGCACGTCTGCAAGATGAATAAATCTCATAATGTTCTCCCTTGTGTGTCAGTCACACATATCAATACCTGTTGCCAATTTCTCCCTGCTGTTCTCTGATCTCAGGAGCACAGAACGTCCTGCTGTGCAAAAGTGTTCTGATCAAAGATCGCAGTTCTTTACAGTTCTCGGGAATGGGATCACGTCACGGATGTTGCCCATACCTGTAAGGTACATGACACATCTCTCAAATCCAAGACCAAAGCCGGAATGACGTGTGGAACCATATTTACGAAGATCCAGATAGAAATCGTAATCCTCCGGTTTCAGACCCAGCTCATCCATACGTGTTTTCAGCTTGTCGTAGTCATCCTCTCTCTGACTTCCTCCGATGATCTCTCCGATTCCCGGCACCAGACAGTCCATAGCCGCAACTGTCTTTCCATCCTCGTTGAGTTTCATGTAGAATGCCTTGATCTCCTTCGGATAATCTGTAACAAATACCGGTCTCTTGTAGACCTGCTCTGTCAGATAGCGCTCATGCTCTGTCTGAAGATCACATCCCCAGAATACCTTGTAATCAAATTTGTCATTGTTCTTCTCAAGGATCTCAACAGCCTCTGTATAGGTCACATGCGCAAATTCAGAATTAAGCACATGGTTCAGTCTGTCAAGAAGCCCCTTGTCAATGAAGGAATTGAAGAAGTTCATTTCCTCCGGTGCATTCTCAAAGACATAACGGATCACGTATTTCAGCATAGCCTCTGCAAGCTCCATAGCATCCTGAAGGTCTGCAAACGCACACTCAGGCTCGATCATCCAGAACTCAGCTGCATGACGGGTAGTGTTGGAATTCTCAGCACGGAAGGTCGGTCCGAATGTGTAGATATTGCGGAATGCCTGTGCATAAGTCTCTCCGTTCAGCTGTCCGCTTACGGTAAGGTTTGTCTCCTTTCCGAAGAAATCCTGTGAATAATCAACACTTCCATCCTCTGTCAGCGGAATATTCTTCGGATCCAGTGTTGTTACCTGGAACATCTCTCCTGCACCTTCACAGTCACTTCCTGTGATCAGCGGTGTATGCACATAGACAAAGCCTCTCTCCTGGAAAAATTTATGGATCGCATATGCACAGAGAGAACGTACACGAAATACAGCCTGAAAAGTATTTGTTCTCGGTCTTAAATGTGTCATGGTCCTTAAGTATTCAAGACTGTGTCTCTTCTTCTGAAGTGGATAATCCGGTGCGGAAGCTCCCTCTACAGATATCTCTGTTGCCTGGATCTCAAATGGCTGCTTCGCCTGAGGGGTAGCTACCAGCGTTCCCTTAACAATGATGGCCGCTCCAACGTTCAGCTTGGAAACCTCTGCGAAATTCTCCATGTTATCGTGATATACGATCTGAAGAGTTTCAAAAAAGCTTCCATCATGAAGTACGATGAATCCAAACGCCTTGGAATCACGAACACTTCGTACCCATCCACCTACGGTGATCTCTTTGTCGAGATACTGTTCACGGTTTCTGTAAATCTCTTTCACTGTTGTCAGTTTCATAATCTATACCTCATTCCTCATATTCAGGATCACACGTCCCTGCGGACCTCCAAACGTCCGTATCGAATTAAGTATAGACTATTCTCATGGTTCGTGCAAGGAGTAATTGCCCTGTCGGACAGAAAAATAGCGGGCCGCCGGACAGAAAAATCCCGCCTGGCGGAATGTCTCCGGCAGACGGGATTTTTCTGTCTGTTATACCATTAATAATAAGATGCGTTGATACTTCCTGTGTTGAGATAAGTAATGCAGTAATAGTAGATCCTCTTGAATGTCTTTGTTGTGTAATGAAGTCCGTCATCGCCATCATCCACACCATCATAGCGGGCATTGGTCCCGTAGCCTTTTTTCATAAGTACGCTGTACATATCAATATATTTGTAATACAGAGAAAGACCGGAACGGATCTTGCTGTTGAATTCTCTTACCTGTGCTTCTGTACGGGCGCCTCTTCCCGTTTTTGTGATCATGGTACTGTTGACGGGATTTACAGACATGTAAAAGAGCTTACAGTTCTTACTTTTCAATGTGGATGCGATACTGGTCATATAGCTGACATAATTGCCTGCATTTCCCAGGTCATTGACACCCAGATTAAAGATAACGGCGATCGGTTTGGAACCTTCTGTTTTGTCGATCTCTTCTATAAGCTGTGCATATCCTGTATCCCGGAACCAGCTCAAGCCCTTTCCTGGGTTTGCAACAAAAGAAACCCCATTTGTTACAGAACTGCTCATCTGTTTTTTCAGTGTCGCCTGTATTCCTGCAGTACGGGAATCTCCCACAAAAATGACCTTACTGTACATCATACCGATAGCCGGATGAGCCATCTCATCGGAACTGATGTCCTTCTCCAGTGCACGGTTAAATACCGTCGCATACAGATTGGTATTTTTGTTGATCCGCAGAAGTTCACCGGCTTCATAATCCGGATCTGTGGAAGAACCGGTCCGTCTGGTCTTAGACCAGCCCATAAATGTATAACCTGTCGCATTGGATACAGATGGGAGCTTAAGGTAACCGCCCTTTCCAAGTGTTACTGTCTTCCATACGGTTCCGTTTGCCTTGCGGAGATTTACTTTTACTGACTGCATCTGTACAGAATAGTATCTGATATTACCGGAGATTTTAATCTTCGTTCCTACTTTTTTTGCAGTAGATGCCTTGCCGTTCTTTGCTGTTGACCAGCCAAGATTTACATATCCCGATCTGGATGGAACTGCAGGCAATGTGTAATATGTACCCTCTTCTACTTTTTTCTGCAGCTTCTTATATGCGGAATTGGTGCTTCCATTTCCAAGATAGAAGTTTACGGTATAATACTTACTCTTTCTGCGGACCGCATACAGAGTCATATCTTTTCTGACCTTTACGCTGGCACCTGCTTTATATACCACCTTACTGCTCCCCTTCCGTGTGGTCCATCCGAGATTCTGATATCCCACAGCCTTGGGTACTGCCGGAAGCTTGATCGTAGTATTTAATGTCACGTTCCGTGTCAGTGCGGTATACGTCTTACTTTTGCTGGTACCTGAATTATTATTGAACTTAACGGTATAAACAAGCTTCGCCGCCGACACCTTATGCGATGCAGCCGGCACAAAGATCAGTGCAGCTGCCACAAGTGCCAGCAAAAGCCATTTTATCCGAAAGGCCTTTCCGGTTTTTTCCCTGTTTTTCATATAAACAAACTCCTCCTGAAATACATATCCATCCCCGGGTGCCTCCGTACTTTTTTACAGAGTATTGATAAATCTCATAAATGCATCCCTGCCCTCTGGTGTGCATTTATAAACACCGGCATCCTCCAGTACATGAACAAATACATTGCCCACTTCCCTGCGAAGGACTTCCTGGATATTATCTTTATCAAGTTTCTCATATTTTGGCAGAAATTCTGCAACCCATGCAGCATGTTTCTCGATTTTCTCATTGGAAGCGATGTCCCTGCCGCTTAAAATGTATTCTTCAAGAAGCTCCAGCTCTTCTTTCAGACGTGCCGGAAGAACAGCGAGTCCCATAACTTCGATAAGACCGATATTCTCTTTCTTGATATGATGATAGCATGCATGCGGATGATAAACCCCCAGCGGATGCTCCTCTGTTGTGATATTGTTACGTAATGTCAGATCCAGTTCAAAGGTATCTCCCACTTTACGTGCGATCGGTGTGATGGTGTTATGCGGCTCTCCGTCTGTTTCTGCAAAGATAAATGCAGCCTCATCCGTATATCCTCTCCAGCCTGCCAGTACATGTGTTGCCAGATCGATCAGTCTCGTCTCGTCTTTACTGCGGATACGCAGTACGGAAAGAGGCCATTTTACAATGCCGGCTTCCACATCTTCGTATCCCGGGATCGTCACATGCTTTTCAATCTCTGCCTTCGCCATGGCAAAGGTATAATGCCCGCCCTGGAAATGATCGTGGCTGAGGATAGAACCTCCTACGATTGGAAGATCCGCATTGGAGCCAAGGAAATAATGTGGGAACAGCTTTACAAAATCAAACAGCTTGATAAATGTATTTCTCTCGATCTTCATCGGAGTATGCTGACTGTTAAATACGATACAATGTTCATTGTAGTAAACATATGGAGAGTACTGGAAGCCCCATGGACTGTCATTGATGGTAATCGGGATGATCCTGTGGTTCTCCCTTGCCGGATGATTGACTCTTCCTGCATAGCCTTCATTTTCCGGACAAAGCAGACATTTTGGATAGCTGCTGGATTTTACCAGCTTGGCAGCTGCGATAGCCTTTGGGTCTTTTTCCGGCTTGGACAGGTTGATCGTGATATCGATCTTGCCATATTCGCTGTCTACTGTCCATTTCTGATCTTTTTTTACGCGATAACGTCTGATATAGTTACTGTCCTGACTCAGCTTATAAAAATAATCTGTGGCTTTTTCCGGATCTTCTTTATAAGCATCCCAGAATTCTCTCTGCACCTGGGCAGGACGCGGCATCAGACAGTTCATCAGTTTTGTATCAAAGAGATCTCTGTACACAATACTGTCCTCGATGATGCCCCTCTTTACAGCCTCATCAAGAAGTTCGTTCAAAGTCTCCTCAAGATTGATTTTAGCATACTCTGTCTCCGGTTCTGTATATTCGCTTTCCCCAAAGGCATCCAGAAGAAGATTGGTTGCATAAATTCTTTCGCATTCTGGAGTAATACCACTCTCCACCCCATACTGTACCAGTTTTTTAATACTTTCACTTAACATTGATTTTTCCCCTTTCCTGTCGCGCTTTTCCCGGAAAACAGGAACTTTTTTCCTGTTTTCCGATTTATGCCAAACGGGAACTCCCGTCTTGCCATCCTGCTGTAACCCCATGGCCTTCATCCGGCCTGCTCTGTAAGCATCACTCTATGACGTTTTCTATATAGGTGAGAAATACATTTCCGGCACTCTCAAACAGCGCTGTACTGTCATTCATTCCATACGGGCTGATCTGCCCTGTTGCCGGATCATAAAGATAGGTATTATATTCATCATAGCCTACGATCACCACACTGGAATTTTCTCCTGTCTTGGCGATCACCGGTCTCTGGGCACTGACCTCATAAAGAACATTGTCAAGAGTGCAGCCGGTCAGATCGATCACCGTTCCCATATCACCAAGGCTATCCTGAAGTTCTTTTTTCTTCCAGTTGGCTGTACGTATACTTTCCGGTACATCCTCTATATTCATCTGGAGCTTTGTTTTTTTGTTTCCACGTTCCCAGACATACTGCTGCGCACGGTTAAGTACCACTCCAGTCTGCGCATCCGCGCGTTTCACAGCTGCAGCCGGATCGGTATAGATACGGTCAAGAGAACCATATGCATAAACATAATAAAGTTCTCCCTGTGGAACGGTAGTATCCAATGTTACCGATGAGTCTTCAGTACTCTCGATCTTGGAACAAACAAGCAGCGGACTGTCTGTCTCCGGTTTCTGAGTCATGGTCAGGCGGATCAGCGTTCCTGCACGGTTTGTAGTGATCAATGCTACATCTATCTGGCTTCCGGATGCTTTTTTGTTATTCATGATATTGTCCTTTTTCTGGACTGTATAAGCATTCCCCGATTTTGCAGAAAGTTCAAACTCCATCATGGTACTGCCAACCGTTACGTTGGTGATATAAAGGCCATCCTGACGATACTCTTTTTTCACCTTTCCTTTAAAGCTTTCAATGCGTAATGTACTGATTCCCTCTGTTTCATGTCCGTTGGCATCCGTAAGAATATCTTCATCGGAAAGGATCCCATATACCAGATCTTCATTCATAAATCCCAGAGCTCTCAGATTTTTTCCGCTTTCCGGCGAAATATCTCTTGTTTTCAGAGAATCAAATTCAATTTCCCGGATCTTCCCTGCATCATCTCCGGATTCGATCAGCCATGCTGCATGTGCCTTGGTATCTGACACAACAAAATGGTTCTGTTTGATTCCTTCTTCCAGAACCTGTGAGGTTCCTGTCTCAATATCTACCTGATACAGCTTCTGTGCAAACAGCAGAAACAGCTGATTGTTTTTGTTTACATAAGTGAGTGTTCCAAGATCTTCCTTCAGGAACTCGTAGGATTCTGTACTTGGTATGAATACTTTTTCTTCCACCACATTACGGTCGCTGTTGTAGTGATAAACACAGACACCGCTGTATCCCTCGTGAACACCACGGTTCATGTAACCGTACAATACAAAGTCCACATCCCCGTTATCTGCCACTCGGATGATCTTGATATCATGTTCGTTGCGCACATATCTGGAATCGTTATCTTCCTCTTTGCGGAAGCTGAAGATCCTTGTGATCTTTCCGCTGGACGGTGCATAAGACCAGAGATCCCCATCCTGCTCAAAAGCAACGATCTTTCCACTGCTGTCTGAAGCATAGGTGACATTCTTGTCACGGACACCCAGAAGCAGGCCTGCATCGGAAACTACCTTCTGAGACGGATCAAATACCTTCGTTGCAGAACGTTTAAAATCCAGCAGCATGATCCTTGTTTCTGTATAACGCATACGGTAAAATTCCGTAACATCATAAATTTCGGTTTTACCCTCATCATCCTGTGCGGAAACCTGATAATCCAGCGTGATACTTGCAGTCGTTTCATTGATATCATCGATCAGCGGAACTCCTTCCATGTAGAGCTTCGGAGAAAGGGATCCCCAGCTGATATTGGAAAGTCCAGAACTGATGGAAATATTATTGTAATTCGTTCCGCCGGAAATATCCTCCGCTTCCAGATATCCGGTCAGCGTATCTGCCTGTTCCTTGTCCAGACACTTTGTGGAAAAATCCTTGACAAACTGAAGATACGCTTCTGTATTCAACTGGGTTCTGGAAACCACTCTTGTATAGTAGTAGACTTCCCCCTCACTGGTATCCAGCGTGATCTGCATGGAATACTCCTGGTTCATGCGAAGGTCACTGCCGATCTCAATCTCTGTACTTAAACAGCCGTTGTCCTCTTTCGTGAGATTCTTGATCTTACGGTTCTCCATAACCTTGCTTCCGTCTGAAGTCCGTACCTCATAAGCAAGCCCTGTTACTGTATCAGCATATGGGTTGATCTCAAAAGACACTTTTTTGGTCGTATCCAGCGGAGTAATACTTCCTCTCATGAAATCGGTCTGCATCTGCTGTCTGTATCCATACATCTTATTTGCCTGGGTACTTCCGATCTTTACCATAACCTCTGGAAGTGTGGCATCGTTCATATCTGAGCGGTTATCTGTAGACTGACTGTTCATCAGAAATGAGGTCCCGGCTACTACTGCCACAAAGATCACCAGCAGTATCGCTCCCTTACGTAGGATCTTCATCATGTCATTCTCCCTTCTGTGAGGCTGACTCTTCCGGATAAAGAAGCCTATCCAGGGTAGGAGCCACATGAAGAGCCTTCATGGTATCCGAAAAACTGTCCCTGCTCTTTTTCTTTCCGGTTTTTACTGCGCGGATCAGAATATTCTTTGGTGTATGTTCCATATCGATAAATTCAAGAAGCTGGGTTTCATATCCTTTGCTTTCCAGAAGCTCAGCACGAAGACCATCTGTGATCAGAGCTGCCATTCTTTCCTTCAGGATCCCATAACGCATAACAGGCTGGAGCATTTCGTTTCGGATCTGACGATTCAGTTCATGCTGACAGCATGGAACAGACAGGATCACCTGAGCCCCCCATTCCACTGCCTTGGCCAGAGCGAAATCTGTTGCTGTATCGCAGGCATGAAGTGTCACCACCATGTCCACAGAAGAAACGCCTTCGTACCCTGCAATATCTCCCTGGTAAAAATGCAGCTTGTCATAACCATAAGATCTGGCCAATTCACTGCAATGCCGTATCACATCTTCCTTAAGATCCAGCCCTATGATGTTTACATCAAAACCCTCCAGTTCTCTGAGATAATAATACATAGCAAAAGTAAGATAGGATTTTCCGCAGCCAAAATCCAGGATCGTGATCTCTCTGTCTTTAGGAAGCTTCGGAAGGATATCCCTGATAAACTCCAGAAAGCGATTGATCTGTCTGAACTTGTCATATCTGGAAGCAACGATCTTTCCATCCTTTGTCATAACTCCCAGATCCACCAGAAACGGAGCTGCCGTTCCCTCTCTGAGAATGTACTGTTTCACCCGGTTATGAGGAGCGATCTTTATCTTCTCATTCTGTGCAGGCCCGTGTTGTTTTGTTTTGATGGTTGCTTTCCCTTTCTTGCTGATAAGGATACTTCCATCCTGACTGCGTCCGGTTGCCTGAAGCTGACGAAATTCCTCCATGGCATGCTCCAGATAAGCGATCATCTCTTCCCTGGTAAAATTCTTATGATAAACCTTCGTCCCTTCTGTCATGGACGCCTGGTAAAAAATCTGACCCTTCAGCTCCACAGGACGAAGCTTCACCTTGGAAGGTCCCTCGCCAGTCCTGCGGCCACTGACAACAGCCTGTATCAGCTGTTCATTAATCTGTTCTTCTAAAAATTCCCTTATTGTTTTCATCATACTTCCATTATATTCACTTTTTGTTTTATTGTATATGGACAGATGTTGTGCGAACCAGTTTTGGTCGCTTCTGCCAGTATCACTGTATCGTTCATGGGTAAACCGCCATTTTAATACTCAGTGCGGAAACATTTTCTGCACCTTTTCCTCCTGCATCTTCGTCTGGAAATCTCCTGATACACCAGCACTTCGATCAGATCATCCAGGAACCCTCCTGGAATCTCCTGTACACTGGTATCTCCTTCCATCTGTCCTTTCACCTGGTGACAGATGTGATAGAGCATGAAACGATCCGGATATTCATCATACAGCCGGCTTCCCTCATAATCCAAAAGCTGACACTGTGCTTCCGCTTTTTCCTGGATCCTTCGGGCTGTATCCGGATAGTATGATCTCATCAGATCAAATTCCTTTTCCTGTTCTCTCTCTTCATTATAAAAACCAGGACTTCCCTGTGTAGCATAAAACGGATAAAAATCTGGATAGATCATAACTCTTCTGCTGTCCTCTCTCTGCTATCTCTTACAGTATATGCAGAAGAAAAATGACGGTTCCCTCCAAAGTTCCGATCAGGCCATCCGTTTCAGCATTCCCTGGGTCAGACGTACGCTGTGCTCAATTGCAAGCTTTTCAAAAGCCGGATAATCCATGTTTGCACTATTATCTGCTTTATCTGAGATAGCACGGATGATCAGGAATGGAATCCCGTTAAGAGCTGCTGCCTGTCCGATCGCTGCGCCCTCCATCTCAACAGCATAGGCGCTGAATTCCTTTACAATATTATCTTTTACACCCTGATCACATACAAACTGATCTCCGGAAGCAATTCTTCCTTCAAAAACCCTGATCTCCGGATTTACTTCCTCGCATACATCATGTGCGATCTTACGAAGGCACTCATCTGCCTGGAAGGAAAACTCTTTCATCTGCGGGATCTGTCCCTTCGGATATCCGAATCCGGTTGCATCCATATCATGATGAAGAACATCTGTGGAAAGTACGATATCTCCAATATTGATATCATTGTTAAGGCTTCCTGCGATACCGGTATTGATCACCGCTTCCACCTGAAAGAGATCTGCCAGGATCTGGGTGCACATGCCGGCATTTACCTTACCAATCCCGGACTGTACCACAACTACCTTCTTTCCTTCCAGAACACCCTCATAAAAATCCATTCCGGCTCTGGTAGTAATGGATACATTCTCCATAACCTCTTTCAGTCTTGCTACTTCCTGTTCCATTGCTCCTATGATTCCAACACATTTCATGATCTGTAAATCCTCTCTTTCAATATGATATCCCGCTGAATTTCACAGTTTTTTCCGTTCAGCAGTATCTTTTTCTTTTTCTACATTGTTCATTATAACAAATTTTATTTTTTATGGAAACTTTTTTTGAGAGATGCTATAATCGATAAATAAACAGAACAGGAGGTAACCAGAATGGTTTATAAGACAAAAGGCGTCTGTGCTCAGGGAATTGAGTTCGAGATCGACGATAATAAAAAAGTTCACAATATCAAGTTTACAGGCGGATGTTCCGGAAACACACAGGGTGTTGCACAGCTTGCAGAGGGAATGGATGCAAATGAAGTGATCTCCCGTCTGGAAGGCATCCGCTGCGGATTCAAACCAACTTCATGTCCGGATCAGCTTGCAAAAGCCATCCGCCAGGCATTGAACGAAGGCTGATCTCACATAATCTTATTTTGTATATCGGATTTATCATCACCCTGCGAAAAATTTCCGCAGGGTGATTTTATGATGATTTGACAAACTAATTGTTTCAATGTTATCTTTGTTATCCGGTTAAATATCTGTTCTGTCCCACTTGTCACACAGTGACTGGATATCTCTTGCAAAACGATCCAGATCTTTATTGGGGCAGCCTTCATTCTTCCGGATCACGGACATCAGGCGACGTCCCATAGCCAACAGCTTCTCATATGCACGGGCAGCCTTGGTTGTTTTCGGCGAAGCAGTTGCCTTTACGATCCGAACACCAACAGCCTCATGGATACACCGGTTCTCCAGAAGATCATATTCAGTTCCACTAAAGGGTGCTGTTGCATCATACCCAAGCTCTTCTTTAAGCCTCTGGGCAAAAATCTCCGTCACCGTATCATCACCATGCGTAACAAATACGTGTTTTGGTCTCGTGTCAAAGGCTTTCGCCCATTCTATAAGTCCGTTTACATCAGCATGACCGCTGATTCCCGGCATTTTGCATATTTCAGCAGCTACCTGCACAGTCTCACCAAACAACTTCAGCTCCACAGCACCTTCCAATAATGCCCGTCCCGGAGTTCCGATAGCCTGGTATCCAACAAAAAGAATGGTATTTCTGGGATTCCACAGATTGTGTTTCAGATGATGTTTGATACGACCAGCATCACACATACCACTGGCGGAAATGATCACCTTGCAGTCCTCATCAAAATTGATAGCTCTGGAATCATCGGTAGTAACGGAGGTCTTCAATCCCGGGAAGGATAACGGATTGATACCTTTATTCAAAAGATCCATTGCTTCCTCATCATAGCAGGTATATGCATTCTCACTGAAGATCGTAGTTGCCTCATTGGCAAGGGGACTGTCTACATATACCGTAAAACCATCATGGCCGTGAACCAGTCCCTGTTCTTTGATCTGTCGGATAAAATACAGCATTTCCTGAGTACGGCCTACTGCAAAGGACGGAATCACCAAACTGCCGCCTCTGTCAAAGGTCCTCTGGATGATCTCTGCCAGTATTGCCGGATAATCCGGACGTTCTCCATGACTGCGGTCTCCGTAGGTAGATTCCATCACAACATAATCTGCCTCTCGGATATATACCGGATCTCTGATCAGCGGCTGATTGATATTTCCGATATCGCCGGAAAAAACGATCTTTTCTGTTTTGTCCTCTTCCGTCATCCAGACTTCAATACTGCTGGAGCCAAGAAGATGTCCTGCATCCACAAATCTTACTTCGATTCCCTCTGCCGGTTTGATGATCTTATCATATGGGCATCTGACGAAGTTCCGGAGCACACCCATGGCATCTTCCATAGTGTACGCAGGAATAAATTCCGGTTTTCCTTCTCTCCGCCCCTTTCGGTTTCTCCACTCAGCCTCGAACATCTGGATATGTGCGCTGTCACGAAGCATGATATCGCAGAGATTACAAGTTGCCTCTGTCGCATAGATCGGCCCCTGATAGCCTTTTGCATACAAGGCCGGAAGATTTCCGGAATGATCCATGTGTGCATGTGTCAGAAGCACAAAATCCAGATCACCCGGAGCCACCGGAAGCTCCTTATTCTCATAATAATCCGGTCCCTGCTCCATTCCATAATCCACCAGAAACTTCCGTCCTGCCGCTTCCAGATAATAACAGCTTCCAGTCACCTCATGCGTAGCACCGATAAATGTTATCTTCATGCACAAGCCCCCTTTTCCGTCCCACGTTCTGAAATTTCCATATCAAAAAAAGCCTGAAGGATCTCTCTGTGATATCCGATCGTCCAGAAACGCTGTGATATACAATTCCAAGAAGAAATAATCGACTTTTTGTTTATTAACGGTTTGTTATTGTATTTATTATACACGAAATATATGTTTTTTGACAGTCTTTTTGTGAAATATGTTTCTTTTTTTAAGGGGATTTTTTTAGGTTTTTTGATATTATTCAGAATTTTTAGACATTCCCCAGCGAAGGTAATGTAAAGTTTACTGGATTTTTTTATTTTTTGGGGTGTGACATCGCTGGGGATGTGAGAGTTGATTTGTTATTTTACTAAAACACCGCTGGTTAATGTTGTAGTTGATTCCTTGCTTCCATCTTTTGCTGCATGATATCCTCGTACGCGATAATAATAACCGCTCGGAACGATAACTGTCAGTCCCTTATTTAAATGATCTACATTGTTTGCTGTATAACTCCAACTTTTATAAGTAGAATATGTACCTTTTACTTTCCGTTCCAAATATATCTCCAAATATACTTTATCACAAACATGATGACACTGTGTTATTCCTGAAACAGCCACCTTATTGCTAGCCATTTTTTTCACAGAAGTTGTTCCAAAATTTAAATTGTTGCCTCTTAACATACTGTATGTAGTATCTTCAGCATAATCCGCATCTGTATCCGTATCCACTGAAAAATCATCTGATAAATTCTCTGCCATTACAGGTGACGCAAACAATATGCTGCAACAGCATACTAATAATAAATTTCGCACAATTCTTTTCATTTTCTCTTTCATATAGTGCCTTTCCACCTTTAAACTTCCATTACAATATATATACGAGTTAAGAAATAAATTATCTCGTCAAAATCTTATGTTTTTTATCATTTTTAAAAATTCTTCTTTTTCCATCTTTCCACTTATCTCATAAAAAGCGGTATTATCCTTCCAATAAGCAACATAATTTTCTTTTTTATCCTGATTATCTTTTATTTTTTTTATTTCAATTACAATATTTTCATCTTTCCACTTAAGTGTTTCTAATGTTTCTCCATCTAAATTATAATCACTATTTTTACTGCTATCACTATGATCATTAATATATAATGTTATAATTACATTTTTATAATCATACTCTATCAAAGCATTGCCAATATCCGTGTTAATTTCATAGCTTTTAAATTTAAGTCCAACTGGTCTGTACATAAATTGGGGAATTGTATTTAAATTTAATTTATTTTTCACTTCATCTAACGCCATCTGCTCATCCTTCTGCGCTCTCTCATTTTCTTCATCATTTTCAATTGAAATACTCGTATCATCCCCAGCCCAATACCTCACAGAATCAATAAAATAACTCCTGTTCGCCTGGCTGGTCATGCTTGCGGCGAAGATACCGGCTGAGCATACAAGTACTGCTGCCGCTACGCGAGCTGTTTTATGACTTTTCTTTTCGGGCAGATAAACGATTTTTACATTCTCTTTATGATCATCAGTTTTAATACTGTCAGTTTCGTCTTCTTTGTAAACACCATCTGCTTTCAGTTTTTCTACAAGCCTCTGATAAGCAGCCTTTGCCTCCTCTTCTGTTTCTCCATCATCAGGAATCACTCCATCTGGAAACAGGATTTTTTCCATCTCTTCGGTTTCTTTTTCATATTCTTCTGCCAACCATTTTTTCAGTTCGGCATCCCTGAAATTTTCCATTATTTTTCTCCTGTAATCCTATCTTTCCTTGACAATTCCTCCGTTAGAGTTCATATTTAATGATAGTATATGACTATTCAGGAGGAATCCAAATGAAACACATCGTACTTACCGGCGGTGGTACTGCCGGACATGTAACTCCAAATATTGCCCTGATTCCAAAGCTCAGGGAGCTTGGTTATAAGATTTCCTACATCGGTTCCTACGAAGGAATCGAAAAAAAACTGATCGAAGAACTTGGAATCCCATATTATGGAATCTCATCCGGAAAGCTGAGACGTTACTTCGATCTCAAAAACTTCTCTGACCCGTTTCGTGTACTGAAGGGATTCAGCCAGGCCAGAAAGATTCTGAAAGAGCTGAAACCGGACGTTGTTTTTTCTAAAGGCGGTTTCGTTACGGTTCCCGTTGTGATCGCGGCCAAACGTTTAAAAATCCCCGCATTGATCCACGAGTCCGACATGACTCCAGGTCTTGCCAATAAACTCTGTCTCTCTTCTGCATCCAGAATCTGCTGTAATTTTCCTGAGACAGTCGCCAATCTTCCAGCTGACAAAGCAGTTCTTACAGGAACTCCGATCCGCCAGGAACTTCTTTCCGGAAATGCGGAAAACGGTCGTAAATTCTGTGGTTTCACTGCTGACAAACCGGTACTTATGGTTATCGGTGGTAGTCTGGGAGCTGCTTCTGTCAATGATAATGTCCGCAAGATCCTCCCTGAACTTCTGAAAGAATTCCAGGTTGTCCATCTCTGCGGAAAGGGAAAAACCGATAAATCTCTCAACGGTACTGCCGGATACGTCCAGTATGAATATATCCAGGACGAGCTTCCGGATCTGTTTGCCATGGCTGATATCGTGATCTCCCGCGCAGGCGCTAACGCAATCTGTGAGATCCGCGAACTTCATAAGCCAAATCTTCTGATCCCGCTTTCTGCAAAAGCCAGTCGTGGTGACCAGATCCTTAACGCTCGATCCTTCGAACGCCAGGGCTTCAGTAAAGTGCTGGAAGAAGAGGAGATTACAGAAGAAAAGCTTCTGGAAACCATCCGCCAGCTCTATACCGATCGTCAGAAATATACAGATGCTATGGCAGGAAACGGCCAGGTAGATTCCATCAGTAAGATCACTGATCTTATTGAAGAATGCGCCAGAGCCTGACTATATTTCCACAACAGCCATATGAAAACTCTGCCACTCCCTTCCGGGCTGGCAGGGTTTTCTTTTATTCGTATACTTTGCGAAATTCTTCCTGCAGCCAGCGCTTCGCTTTATATATCCTGTTATTGACACCACTTTTCGTCAGACCATATTCTTCTGCAACTGTTTCAACGGAAATCTCCAGATATTTGACCTGAATTAAGATCTCATAATTTATCGGCTGTTTCTTTCGAAATCTTCTCAGCACCATATACATAAATTCTTTCTTCTCTTTACGCAGAAATACCTCTTCCGCATCGACCGAATTCTGTTCTTCCAGAAATGCCGCAACTTCTTCCTGACAGACAAACTCATGCTTGGAGCTTGATTTCTTTATATAATCCAAAGCCTTATTCATAGATGCCCTCTTGATCAGAGAAAACATCATCTTTTCATTATCAATATTCAGGCCATCCTTTATAGTATACATTTTGTAAAGTACATCCTGACTGACATCATCAGCAGCACTCCAGTCATGGAGAACTCCATACGCATACCCTCTGGATATTTTTCGGTATTTAAGATAAAACTCTTCAAATGTCTGATTATTCATTTTTCCTCTTTAGTGGCTATTTGTCATTCTTTAATTTTCTTTAAGATTTCATCTCTCACCTCATCGCTGAGTTCTCCGGGTTTCCAGGTTAAACCAACACCATCTCCCTCATATCTCGGAATCAGATGCATGTGAAAATGAAACACAGTCTGTCCTGCGATCTCTCCATTGTTCTGCACAACATTAAATCCATCACAGTTCAGTGCATCTCTCAGCTTTCCTGCCATTTTTTTAGCCAGGATCATTGCTTTTCCGGCAGTCTCATCCGGAAGTTCATAAATATTCACTGCATGCTTTTTCGGCAGGATCAATGAGTGTCCTTTGCTTGCCGGTCCCAGATCCAGAATCACGCGAAATTCCTCATCCTCATAAAGTGTTGCTGATGGAATCTCTCCATTTGCGATTTTACAAAATATGCAATCTCCCATTATTTTGTCCTCCTTGTTTGCAAAATTATTTTATCTATATTCTTATTTTGTCGTATTTTCTCGAATTTTTCAATACTGTTCTTGTTGATATTTGAAATTTCTGATGTTAATATTTTTTCGAGGTGATAATATGTGCAACGATACTACAGTCAGTAAATTGAAAAACGATTTTCATTATACACTTTCAAAATTTTCACATGAACTCCGGAATCCTCTGACTCTTATTAACAGCGGACTCCAGATGATCGCATCTGCACATCCTGATGTCAAAGAATATGAGCACTGGGATGATGTTATGGATAATCTTGATTATGTAAAAGAACTTCTTGATGAACTTTCTGCATTTAATAATGCAGGCCATGTCAAAAGAGAAAACATTGACACCTGCAGCTACCTCCGAACGATCCTTTCCTCCATAAAACCTACTCTGGATTATCTGGAGATCACACTTGAAACAGATATTCCGGATTCATTGCCATCGATGGCTCTTGACCGGATCCGTGTCCGGCAGATGCTTCTGAATCTTCTGAAAAACGCATGGGAAGCCGTTCCCATTCCCGGAGGAAAGATTTCTTTTTCTGTCATTCCGGAAAATTCCGGCATCCGCATTGATATTCGGGATAACGGATGTGGAATTTCAAAGGAACAGCAGGCTACGATATTTCAACCATTTTTTACAACCAAAGAATCCGGGACCGGCCTTGGCCTTGCTGTTTCAAAACAGATCGCTCAGGCACACAGTGGAGACATCACGCTTGAGAGCGCTCCCGGTCAGGGAACTGTTTTCCATATTTTTCTGGGATGATAAAGAATTACAGCGATCAGGAAACCACTCAACAAACCGCCTATATGCGCTACGTTATCCACGCCTTCACTTGCAAATCCAAAATACAGTGAAAATGCGGCCATGATCAGCATCTGTCTGACAGTCAGATCCGCCACTCTTCCTCTGTGCCGTATGATCACATAGATCATACCGCCCATGACTGCAAAAACAGCTCCGGAAGCTCCTGCAGATAAAGAAGCGTTTCCTGCATACATATCAAAAAACAAAGAGAGCATATTTCCGCCCAGACCACCAAATATATAGATCAGAAAAAATTTTATCTTTCCTGTTACCGGTTCCAGTCTCTGGCCAAGCACAAACAGAACCAACATATTATTGATCAGATGCGGCGCACCAAAATGCAGAAACATACTGCTAAACAGCCGATACCACTGTCCCTGGTCCAGGATCAGTGGTGCATAAGCAGCACCGCAGTCCAGCATATGCTGCCCGTTCTCCGAGCCGCCGGTAAATTCCACCACAAGAAAGATCAGCGTATTTATGAGGATCAGTAAAACTGTCACAGGTTCTTTTTTTATTTCTTCCAATTCCGGCCTCTTTCCACAGCGGTTCCGGAAATATTTCCCATAACTCGCTGTTATAATCTGAAAATTCGAATTTATTTCATTATTTTAACAGATTTTCATCAGGCGGACAACCTACGGCCCTGTATTAATACGATACAAAACCGGATTTTTCGCTCTGTTATTTCAAAAAAATATAACGGGCCTGTGCAAAATCGACTTCATCCTCATCCTCCAGCAAATAATCTTCTCCTGTTTTCAGAAGCTGTCCATTTACAGAAGTCCCATTTCTGGAGTTCAGATCTGCCAGATAATATGCCCCCTCCCTTTTTCGGATCTTAGCATGAATCCTGCTGACAGTTGGTATATTGATCACTGCATCCGCCGCAGTTTCCAGTTTTCCGATCACTGTGATATCTTTTTCCAAATAAATGGTAGCCAATTCCCCCGGTTCCCGGCTCACTAATGTAGCAGGACCTTTGGATGCACCTGCCGAAAGAACTACTGTTTCACCAAATCCATCTAAAAAATCTTCCGCTTTTGTCGGGATATTTTTTTTGATCTTTTCCAGTTCTTTTCTGCTGTCACCGGCATTGCTCCCTGACAGCGTACCAGATTCTTTCTGATCTTCAGAATATACAGCTGCCTCTTTTTCCGCCGCACCATATTTCTGCTCAGGCACCGGCGTATCCAGTTTTTTCTTTTTTCCACAGACTTTTTTGATCAGAATATAGCTCAGCATCCCCAGTATCATTGCTGCAAGAATTCCCAGAAGAAAAATTTCTTTGCTTATTCTTGGAATATATCCGCCGGCCATTCCTGCCGTAATTCCCAGAAGAAGCACCAATGCTGCACCAAATCCAGCCACTGGCTTCCATATTTTGTTTGTTTTCCGCTTCTGTGAGTCCGCTGAAGATTTTTTCTGTTTTTCATTTCCGGACACACTGGCTCTTTCCCAGCCTTCCACCTGCCACAGACCCTCTGCTTTTTCCTCCTCTGTCATCCTGTTTTCTTCCTGGAGCACTGTTTTCTTTTTTTCATATGGAGAAAAATCTTCCTCGTCGCTGTTACATATTTTATATAACTCTTCCTTGATGTATTCCAGATGAAAGCTGTCCTCCAGTGCACGTCTGTATACATTATATCCCAACATGACCGCTTTTCCGTCTTCATGATCCAGCTTTGGAAGGATATACTCCGCAAGACTCTGAAACTGTTTCTGTATTTCCCCATGAAATCCCGGAAGATAACAAAATCGGACACTTTTTCTTTCCGCATCCAGATAGATATATTCCGGTTCCAGGATCAGCTGACAGGGATTCAAAAGATACTCGGACATTTCTTCCATGATCTGTATAAAGCCTCCCAGTATCACCTGAAGCGACTCCAGATCCATCTTTTTTTCCTCAAAAAGCGCAGTCATGGAATGCCTGGAAGTTATATCATAATACACCATGAATTTTCCGTCGATTCCCTGTATCCGACACTGAAGAAGATCAGGCACAGCATTGGCCACGATCATCCTTACCTGGTAAGAATCTGTATCGATTCTCTCATCTCCTGTCAGGATCAGGTAATTATGATTCATATCTCTTTTATATTCCGTTCTCATTTTATGGCGTCACCTCTCCCAGCATATCCACAGTTCCTTTTACCTTGCGGATCCATCCCACAGGCCGCAGAGGCTTTGCCTTACCACTGACTTCCAGCTTCCATTTCTGCCCCAGGAACCCGGCAGGTACTTCCAGTCTGTAAGTTACTTTCACAGTTTTTCCTGCATTTGTCTGCATGCTCAGATTCTCTCCTCCCGGCAGCCCGATATCTCCCAGCATTCTACCCTGTATATCCGCCTTTTCATATATGTTCCCTTTCTTTTTATATCCTTCCATACTGCCGCTGACTGCTGCCTCATAAGCTGCCGCAGTGAGATATGCTCTGTCATGTACAAAAAAATCCAGATACAGCACTCCGATCAGTATCATAAGCACCAGAGGCATGAGCAATGCAGCTTCTATTGTAAAGCTCCCCTTTTTTATTTTTCTCACAAAAATATCCCTCCCAAATATCCGATCAGCAGAAACGGTACAAAAGGAATTTCCTCACTTCGACTCTTTTTTAGCATAAGATACTCAATGCCTGAGTAGATTCCGCACAACAATAATGCCCCACAGAGGATCCCTGCCAGTTCTCCGGCTCCCAGCACAGAGCCCATTGTCAGTATCAGCAATCCGTCTCCAAATCCGACCATTCCTCCGCTGATCAAAGCGGTCAAAATTATAAATACTCCGATTCCCATGGAAATAATCCCTGCCGGCCAGAGAAGCCCCTGCCTGATCCGCCACAGGATTCCGCCTGCCAGAAATATAAAAAGCACCGGTAAACAGATTTCTTTTTTTCGGATATCTGTCCAGGTATTAATTACAAGAAGTACAGTCATGCAAATTTTTACACTGCTCATGATCTCTCCCTTCAGCCACATCGCCCGCAGGCACTCATTTCACCGGAAACCTCTGTTTCTTTCACCATCCGTACAGATCGTTTCAATGCGCTGCAGCTTTCCCTGTTATGAAAACGGTTACTCTTTTTTGTGATATATACCACTCCGGCCGGTTCCTGCCCACGACTGCACAGCTCACAGGCCTGATACTTTTCTCCATATGCATTTTTTAAAGCTTTAACCGAAGAGCCTGATATCTGCTGAACAGACAGATTCAGATAACTGCACCCCAGTTTTCTGTGATACACACTTCCTGATTCTGTCACATACACCATAGGCTGGCTCTCCACTGTATCCTTTCCATTTTCGTATACCACACCATTCCACGTATGGACCTTTATCGTATTGTGAAACCATATTTTAGGAAGCGGGATCAGACCGCCTATGGGCTGGTAGGAATATATGTCCGGCAATGTGATCGTTTCTGTACCTGAACCGCCGGCACCATACGCATACATACCTGCTTCCTTTGCTTTCTGGCACAAGCCGGTCAGATGCTCCGTCTGTACCTTGTAAATATCCATAAAAGAAAGCAGCGTGAGCACTCCGAAAAAAAACAGCGGCAAAGCCATCGCAGTCTCCAGAGTGAGACTTGCTTTTTTCAGAAAGGTGCACAGGGATACTTTTCCAGAAAGCGTTTTCCGGCTTATCGGGGAAAGCAGGAAAAAAGCTCTTCGAGAGCGCCTTTCTCTTTTTTGATCCAGTCTGTTTATCTGATTTTTATCTTCTTTTTCTTTCTGAAAAAGCATCCCTGTACACCTCTCTTTCTATTCATACGCATACTGACGTGTAACTGTAAATATTTTCCGTCTGTTTGCTTTTACATCTGCAGACGCTTCCATGGCAGTGATGCAGTGATCCATCTGAAAACCTGGTCTTTTTCCCTTTTCACGTACAGAGCACTCGATCATGTCCATTCCTCTCAGAACTTTATCCTGTTTTCCTTTCGCCATAAGCAGAACCTGAAGATAATCCTCATAAGACATTCCATTCCCTGCATCCTTTCTTGAAGAATCCAGTTTGTCCAGGATATTGGGCAGATTACTCAAAGACAGCTGCCAGTCTGAGGAGTTTTTTATAAGAGGTACATGTCCTCCTGCAAAAAGTTCCCGGACATCCAGAATACTCTCCGCAAATGCCCAGCAAAAGATCAGTGCCGCTTCGATCACTGCTGCCGCCGGTGGGATCAGAAAACCTGATGCAATCGCCAGCGCCAGTGTTTCGACCTGTATCCGTTTTCCACCATCTGAAAGCAGATACGCCATGTTAACCCCCTGACGGATCACCAGAAGTTTTCCTGCCACGGACTTCAGATTTTCCCGATCACTGTTCTTCCCTCCAAGAATATATTCCACCTGATAATTCACCCCCGCCGCTGCCGGTCTTCGATAATTTCCCAGTTTCTTTAGCAGATACTGTCCAAACAATATTCCGGACGTATACGAATTATCGGATCGTATATCCGTATCCAACATTAGTCCTGTCTGTAGTTTTCTTCCGGATGTAAGGCTTTTTCTGTCTGTAACCGCATCCGATATTCCCCGTTCGGATGGTACTACCAGATCAAGAAGTCCCATTTTACGGACTCTTCTGATGATCGGAATAGGATTTTCCACGCTTTCATCAACACCACCGGTAAAATCATCCCCATTTCCTGCATCCGAAAAATCTCCCTGGTTTTTTTGTTGTTCCTGTTCTTTTTTTGCTTCTTCGCTCTTCTGCGCGGCGTCCGTAATAGCAGAATCATAGGAATCCAACGTTCCTTTATTTTCTGCCTGTTCTCCTTTTTTCTCTGCATCCTCTGTCTTCTTTTCCTGATCCTTCAGTTTTCCGAGAAGAGTCTGTACCCCCTGGCTTCCCAGAGTTTCACGCATATACTGAACAGCCTGCTGGTAAAAAATCTCGCCTTTTCCGTCGCTCAGAAGCTGATAACCATTGAATCCGCCCTGGAGAAGCTCCAGTTTCTGACTGTTCTGTTTCAATACAGGTTTCATATAAGTCTGAAAATCATCATATACAGAAGCCATATCCAGTTCTTCTTTTCCACCTGCATACAGTGCAAACAGCTCATAATCTTCCAAAAGCGTTCGGTCATACTGTCCAAATAAGGAATATAAGCCAATATCCATACTGTTAAGTATCTGTGTCCTGGCAGCTGCCATGCGTACAGATTCAATGCTGGCACACACAAGAGAAAGAACCAGGCTCAAGATCAGAGCCAGAAAGATCGTAATGCTGCCTTTTTTCACATTTCCTGCCAAGGGGTACCTCTCCTTTCCAAAACGAAAATATCAGCAGATATCACCGTTTTTTCTTATTTTCAGATCGTATTGCTTTGTTTTGTGATTTTTGTAAGGATTTTTTTAACAAGTGCTGTAAGCTGTTCCTTAAAGATGATGACCAGACTGATCAGAACCACCAGAATCAGGATGATCTCCACAACACCCACCGCATCCTCTTCCATCGCAAATTCTTTTACATACTTCCACATATTTTCATTTGTCACCTCACATTTCCTTTCTCTGTTCTCCAGTCCTACCCTCCGTAAAAGGAAAGGCATGCCGGAAGCATGATCACCGCCATCACCACCAGGAGCATCAAGACCATCGGAAGAAGCAGTTTTGTTGCTGCTGTATCTCCCAGCACTCTTGCTTTTCTTTTTCGCTCCTCCCAGGCTTCCACGGATTCCTTTTCCAGCAGATCGGCCAGATACCTGCTTCCTTTCTGGAGGTTCTGGATCAGTAGTGTTGACAGAGTTTTATACTTTACCTGTCCGCACCGTTCTCCAAATCTCCGGTAAGCCTCTGCTTCGGAAATCCCACTGTCCATCTCATAACAGGCTACTCGGATTTCTTCGTAAGCCTCACGTTTTTTACCATCTTCTCTCTTTCCGTAATCCAGTGCTATTTTCTGGAACGCTTTTCTGGCAGTTAAGCCTGCCTGCACCAGAAGGGTAAATTTCATGATCAGTCCTGGGTAATCCATCAGCATCTGTTCTCTTCTTTTTATCTGAGCATTCTGTTCTTCCCGTTTTTTTGCAATGACAGCTGCTGCCGCTGCTGCCAGACCAAGAGCTGAAAGCAGGTTTCCTGTTTTGTCTTTTGGCTGCTCCCATTCAAGATGTTTTCCATTCCATTCATCTGGAAGATAATAGTACTGCGGATCGTTTTTTTTCTGATTATATTGTACGATCATGTCCTGCAGCTCTTTCTCGCGCTGCTGTTCTTCGCTAAGTTCTGTTTCCGGTTCTTCTTCGGATCCTTCTGTTTCTTTTTCCGGCACCTGCACATACAGGGAACCGGCTTCTTCTCCGTCTACAGATACTTTGAATTTCTCTTCATAAGCACCTGTCTCCTCTTTTTCCATACGGTATCCGGATGAATAAACCTTATCTCCGCCACTTTGAAATGTCAGGAGCATACCGATGATATTTCCGGTAAGCGCTATCCGTATAAACAGTTTCTTTTCTTCCGGATTTCCGGCTTCCGGAGGCAGCCGCCCCATTTTTCCTGCCAGAAACACCCCAAGGATCACCATAAATATCAAAATATGTATCCACATTATCCTCACCTACACTTCTATGTCTACAATCTTCACACCCATCCAGTAAGACAAGCCATAGATCACCATGCAAACTGTCATGGCACAGATTCCGAAAGGATTCCCATAAAGTACATCCAAAAATCCCGGCGAAGTCAGTTTCAGATAGCAGATGATACCGGCCGGCATGATACTCATAACCATCTGTTCCGATTTCTTTGCGGCCAGCGTTGCCTCGATCTCTTTTTTTACCTCGATCTTATCACTAAGCATTCTGGCTACTTTCTGGATCACCTGCGTCATATCCCCGCCTGTTCTTTTTGCTGTATAAAATACTGCTGCGAAATTTTCAATATCTTCCACTCCGCTGCGTTTTCCCAGATCCAGGAACAGCTCTTCCACCGGAACACTCAGACGCAGCTGGCTTTCGATATACCGAAATTCATCCAGTATATCACTTCCCTTTTCATAAAGTCTCCCCAGATCCTTTACACTGGCACGCACCGCATTCTCCGCGGAATAGCCGGCCTGTACCGCCACATTCATGGCCGTCAGAGCATCCCGGAACTGGTAATTCAGCTCCCTCTGCTGCCGTGCAGTGCATTTTTTCCTCTGCATTTTCAGAAAAAGCACTGGTATTGGAAGCATAAACAGCAACACAGGAAGGCTCTGATAAAACAGATAGTCGGCTGCAGCGCATACGGCAGCTCCCTCCAGAAGATACTTTGCGGTCTCCTTCCCCGTAAAATGATACATCCTGTAATCTTTCCTCGTAGATCTCCATTTCTGATTCTTTCCTTTCCGCTCTTTCATAGTCTGATTCCTGCCCGTTTCATTTTTTCACAATGCAAAAGTTCTCCGGTTTTTACAAGTCCCTTTCCTTCTTCCCAGCGATACAGCGGCCTGGTCTGGATCTCTCCGTTTTCAAATCCACATACTTCTGTGATTTCCAACAGCTTTCTGCTTTTATCCCGCATACGCCCGAGATGTACCAGAATGTCTACCCCGGAAGCGATCTGCCTTCGGATTGCTTCCAGGGGAAGATCGATTCCCATCAATGTCATCGTTTCAATTCGGGAAAGCATATCCTGACTGCTGTTTGCATGAAGTGTTGAAAGGCTTCCATCATGTCCCGTATTCAGGCTCTGCAGCATATCCACTGCCTCTCCTCCACGGACTTCCCCTACAATTATCCTGTCCGGCCTCATTCGAAGGGCTGACCGGATCAGATCTCGGATCGTTACTGACACCGCGCCCGCCATATTGGCCATTTTTGCCTCCAGACATACCAGGTTATCAATTCCCCGGATCTTAAGCTCCGCATTATCTTCAATGGTGATCAGGCGCTCATCTTTTGGAATATATTCTGTAACAGCTCCAAGGAATGTTGTTTTTCCACTGCCTGTACCTCCACCGATCACAATAGAATATCTTGCCTGAACAAGTTTTTTTAAAAACTGTGCACATTCTTCGGTGATGCTTCCAAAAGCGATCAGTTTTTCCATTGTGATAGGATCATCCGGAAAACGACGGATCGTCAGGATCGGACCATTCAGAGCAACCGGATAAACCACTGCATTCACACGTGCTCCGTTTTCCAGCCTTGCATCTACAATGGGCATGGACTCGTTGACAACCCGGTTACAGCGCCCTACGATCTGCTGGATCACATCCTCCAGCTTCTCTTCTGACGTGAAGACCTTATTCCATCTGGTCAGTTTTCCTCCACGTTCCACAAAAATATGATCCGGACCATTTACCATGATCTCCGTAACACTTTCATCATCGATCAGTTCCTGCAGAACATCCAGCTTGCGCACAGAACAGAACAGCTCCTGTCTGAGCTCTACTTTCTCCTTCAGTGAAAGAAACAGTTCCCTTGCCTGAGTTAATATCAGTTCATCGATCACCCCCAGGATCTCATCATCGGACAGCTCTCTGGAAACATCCAGCTGTTCCATGAGCAGATCATACATTTCCCGGAATTTTTCTCTGTTCATGACCGCTCCTTTCTCAAAAGCTCACGGATATAATCTCCCAGTTCACTCCAGACCAGCTGTTCTACGTAAGCGTCAGAAGAGATCCTATCCATATGAAAGGGCAGATGCACCTTTTCTGTTTTTTCCAGGATCTTTTCTTTATTCCAGATACGCAGAAGATTTTCGAATTGTGTCACCTTACAGACAGAAAGTGTGTCATTCAAAACCGGCATATAGATTTTTCTGCACATTTCCAGAAGCCGGAAATCCTCATCTCCATTTTCTCCCATATCCAGGATCAGCACTTCATAGGAACTGTGAAGTACGATCTCCTGCAACAGCCGCTCCCAGTCTTCCCAGTCCACGGTCCGGATATCTGAAGGTGTTCTTACAGGCGGTATAAAATCCAGATTGTTTACTGTCTGGATCATTCCGTTCATTCTATGGATCAGGTTTTCATTTCCCTGGCGAACATAATAAAACAGATCACTCAAATTAGCCGGAAATTTTTTCCCAAGAAGTTCCTCAAAACCAGAATAGGATTCCAGATTCAGATAAAGAACGGCACGTTCTTTCGCCAGTATCTGTCCCAGCGCAAGTGCAAAGGATGTCTTCAGACACCTGCCAAGAGGAGAAAAAACACCGATGATCTCCATTGTCTTTTTCAACACAGGAAAAGTTACCGGATCAAGAGACTTCTCTTCTCCATAGCAGGCCATCACCTCCCTTATCACATCTGAGGAAGATTGATATTTATACACACTTGAATACTGATCCAGTTCCGGAGGATGCACACCCTCTGAAAGAATGATGATCTTTCCGATACCAAGGTCACGGACTTCTTTTCGCATTGCTTTATCGGAAATCAGCAGCAACTCAATATGATTTTCTTTTCCGTAGGCAATGAGACTTTCCGCCGTGGTAAATGCCTGGATCTCAAACGGAAGATTCTTTTTCTGGTTCAGATAATCCATAAAATTGAAAGCATAATCCACCTCCAGATCACAGACTGCAAATATGTTTTTCTTCAATACACACCTCCTGCATAAAGCACCACACTCAAAAATATGGGTACCGTAAAATGAAAGTTCTCCGGAAAGCTCATCCCCTTTCTGTAATAAGGACGTATCTCACCGGTACAGTAAAACTCATTCATATACTGATATAAATAAAGGAATCGTCGGCGGATACCGCCTGTAGAAATAAGAATTGCCAGAGAAATGCCTGCACCTGCAAGCAGAGAATAAACAATACATTCCATAACTGTCCGCGGCCCCATGATCCCGCCAAGTGCGCACAGAAGCTTGATATCTCCGGCGCCGATCATATGGAATATAAAAAGGGTTCCCAAAAGAAGCACCGGCACGGCCACTCCTGCCAAAAAGATCACTCCACCTTTCAGCCCGTTTTCTGTGATCTGAATCAGGAAACCGATCATAAAAGAAAAAAGGATCCATCCATTATCTACAGATGCATCTTTAAGATCCATCCAGACCGCCATCGCAGATATCACCACGGATAATTCTCCATAAAGAAACATACACGCCCCCTTTCCTTCTTAAAATATATGTTTATTCAGTTATGATAAAAATGGGATTTCCCGCCTGACCTGGCGGTGATCGATACCAGAAGATCTCTGGTGAAATTAATTATAGAATTTCAGGAGCATTTTGTCCAGCATTTTCGTTCGACAAATTCTGACACGAATTTTGCTGTCATCTGCTCCTGAAATTTTTTTATCTTTTTATTTTTTATCGCTTTATCTTCTATGATCTTATCGGATCTTTACTCCGTCCTTGATCACTGCTTTCAGTTCCAGATCCTGATCCAGCAGTACCACATGAGCTTTTTTACCTGCTTCCAGAGATCCGTACTGTTCTTCCACACCAAGGCTTCTGGCCGGATTTATGGTCGCGCAGGCCACGGCTGTTTCCAGCGGAAGATCCATCTTTTTAACAACTGTACGCATACAATCCATCAGATTTGTGGCAGATCCTGCGATCGCACCGTCAGATACCAGCGTGGCAAGTCTTCCCACAACCTTAACATCCAGTCCGCCCAGTGTATACTGGCCGTCCGGCATACCGGTAGCTCTCATACTGTCGCTGATCAGGATCATCCTGTCAGCTCCCATCATCTGAAAGGTAGCTCGAACAACAGACGGATGGATATGGATCCCGTCACAGATGATCTCTGCCATAACATCCTTACTATCAAAAACAGCACCTACGACACCTGGTGCACGATGCGTAAACGCAGGCATTGCGTTATACAGATGGACTGCATGGTTTGCTCCTGCTCTGCATGCTTCCATTGCTGTATCGTAATCTGCATTGGTATGTGCCAGAGAAACATTGACCCTTTCATGAACTTCCCGGATAAATTCTGCTGCATGCTCACTTTCTTCAGGTGCAATCCCTATAAATTTTACCAGACCTTCCGAGGCCTTTAAAAAACGGTCACAGATTTCCACATTACATGGCAGGATATTCCTCGCGTCCTGTGCCCCTTTTTTCGCCGGGCTGATAAAAGGCCCTTCCATATTGATCCCCAGAAAATCCGCCTTACGGCAGTCCTTTGTTTCTTTTTTATATTCTGCTGCTGTATGGAGGATCTGCTCCAGTTCCTCTACCGGTAAAGTCATAGTAGCCGGTGCAATCGCTGTAACTCCTACCGATGCCTCATATTCCGCGATTCTTCCGATCGCAGCCTTGTCTCCGTCGCAGAAATCATCTCCCTTGCATCCATGAAAATGCAGATCGATCAGTCCCGGAATGGCGTAGCAGCCTTTTCCGTCCAGAACATCCCCGCTAAGCTGCGGCACATCCTTTTCTTCATAAACCTGTCGGATCTTATCCCCATCCAGGATAATCCCGCCTTTTACAAATGCTTTGTCCGGTGTAAAAACATACACATTATCAATGATCATAGTAAAACCTCCCAAAATCCCCATTTGTGATCATAAACAAAAAAGCAACCAGAAACATGTTCTGATTGCTTTCAGTTAATAGCCAGTACGGGAATCGAACCCGTGTTTCCGCCGTGAGAGGGCGGCGTCTTAGCCCCTTGACCAACTGGCCATATTCTTTTGTTTCTGTCGTTTGATTTCGTTTTTTGTTGTTTCCCTCAACCGACTTCGTTAGTATATAACACTTTCTTTCAAAATGCAAGTACTTTTTTTAATTTTTTTAAAAAATTTTCATGTTTTTCACGTTTATTCGTTTTTTACCCATTTTCCGGTATTTCGTACGCTTGACCACTGCTGGTGTAAGTGCTACTATCAAAGCACCAATACGAAAATAATCGACTGCGGATAATGATCCGCCCGGTATAACAGAAAGAAGGAATTGTTTTTCCATGGCCACGCAGCTACGCTTCCTGGGCTCCCCTTCTTTCACAGATGTCCGTGCATATTAAAAAGATCAGTCAGGATCATGGCGCCGTTTTTCTCCCGCTGCAGAACGATCTGGATCAGGAAGCTGCACGGTCCGGGCCTGCATCAATAACTTCTGACGGTATCCATCTCACACCACAGGGGCATCAGGTCCTGGCAGATAAACTTTATAAATTGATCATATCAGAAAGGTAATACTATGGAAACAACGATCAAAAAAATCGAAGATATGTCACTGAACGCATGGCCTTCCCATAAAATGGAACTTTATGACGGATGGATCTTACGTTTTTCTTATTTCTATACGCACAGGACCAACAGTGTGGAACAGTTCGGAACCTCCACACTTCCATGGCGCGAAAAAATCCCCTACTGCGAACAGGTCTATAAGCGTCTGGGAACTCCTGCGATCTTTAAGATCAGCCCCCTTGTATCCCCGGATTTTGACTATATGCTGGAAAACAGGGGCTATTCCGTTCAGCACATAACAAATGTTATGACTGTAGACCTGGACAATGCCGTTCTGGATGCTCCTGTCACCGATGTGCTTTTTTCCAATGAAATTCCGGATTTCTGGATTCACAGCCTTTTTGACTTGAAAAGAACTACAAATCCGATTCATCGAAGCGTCGTTCCTTCCATGTACCGTGCCATTCTTAAGGAAACTGTCTGCGCTTCCATAACAAAAAACGGCGAGATCATTGCCACAGGTCTTGGAATCCTGGATCGCGACTACATCGGTATCTATGCCATTCATGTGCGTGAAGATTATCGCCGCAGAGGATATGCCCGTCAGATCTGTACCGGTCTTCTCAATGAGGGCAAAAAAAGAGGCGCCAGCCACGCTTATCTTCAGGTGGTAAAAAACAATACTTCCGCAGAAAAGCTTTACAGCTCTCTTGGATTTCAGTATTCCTATACCTACTGGTTCCGTGTTCAGCCTGTAGGAACACGTTTTCAGTAAATGCATGGATTTTCCGTAAATCCCTGTAGAAATCAAAAAATCTTTTTGCTATAATACCCTTAATATGTATAAAATCTTTCCTGCCTTCATATACTGATCCTTATCAATCAATAAGGAGACTGATCCGATGAACGATCCGCAGGAAAAAAACACCCAAAATCCCTATCATATTTATTACGATAATTATCTGGATACCAATGCCTGTACTGAATGCACGGGTCTGATCAACCATGGAATCGACAGCCGTGAGCAATGGGATTCTTTCCGCCAGATCTTTGACTTTATACCGGCGTCGGAAACCCATGATCTTACAGATAAACAGGACTGACCGTTATCCCGGGTCGGAGGACACAAATGAAAAAACTGTCTGCTGCATGTATGATTCTCGGCCTTTCCCTTTTTGCGGGAGGCTGCAGCAATGATCAGATCGATGATCATATTATTTCTCTTCAGGATAAAATTTCAGACGTTACTGCTTCAGATTCCACAGAACAGGAAGATCAGGAGCCTTCCACGGAAGAACGTGTTTATATAGATGAGCTTACCGGCACACTGCTGGATTTTGACGGTACACACCTGACGATTTCCAGCAATGGAGAAACCTATGTATTTGATGTTTCCCAGACAAGGCTTGAATGCAAATACGGCGTTGTATCCAGTGATCAGGTCAGTGTGATCTACCAGGGACAGCTTTCCGGAACGGATATCAGCACCATTTCCCCCATCAAAATAACCGACAAATATCATAATGAAACTCCTCTGGAGGACCGCACTTTAAAGGGCAAAGTGAAATCACTCACATCCAATGCCCTTGTGATAGTTACAGAAAAGGGAAATACCGTAACCTTCCCTGTCACCGGTGTCAGACAATACTACAAAAAAGGCATCAAGGCCGGCAAGTGGGTCTATGTCCATTTTCGCGGTAAATTCATCAACGAAACCCTCGTGGGTAACAAGCAGTATGACGGCAGTTTCACAAAAGTGATCAGTGTCTCCGATACGGATCCACTGAAGGTACCTGCTGCAACTCCTACTCCTTCCCCTGAACCGAAGAAAAAAGAGCAGCATCTCCGTGCAAAGATCGTAAGTGTCAGCACCAGCACAATGACTGTCATCCCGCAGGCCACAGGATCGGAACTGACAGTTTCACTTTCCTCCGCCCCTGTATATTTCAAAGGAGGAATGGCTCCGGGATCTTATGTAAACATTATCTATACCGGTAAATTTAATGGTGAATCCACCAGCGGCATGAAGATCCGTGGAATCACCGGGGAGGATCCGGACATACTTTCAGTACGCAACATTACTTCTACTGTAACCGGCACGATCCTGGGCACAACCGCCAATACCGTGCTGCTCCAGA
This sequence comes from Blautia sp. MSK20_18, assembly GCF_020553125.1. Classification (NCBI taxonomy): domain Bacteria; kingdom Bacillati; phylum Bacillota; class Clostridia; order Lachnospirales; family Lachnospiraceae; genus Blautia; species Blautia sp. MSK20_18. The sequence continues at coordinate 79,491 of NZ_JAJCGR010000006.1, read as the reverse complement.
CATACGACGGCGTAAAGATCCTCTGCAGCCGTGAAAACGTTCCGGACCTTTCCTCAAGCGGAATGGAAGAAGGTGCCGATCTCCGGGTTACTTTCAACCCTGCGAAATCACGCACCTCCAATATTTATACCTGTATTAAATTCGAAGACCCGTGACAGAAGATGGTACGGATCCTTTTTTCTCCATCTTCCATCCAGCTTCGTACTGCCTGCGTATCACCCAGTATATCAAAAAAAGCTCTGCTTTCATCCTGTACACCCTGGCCGTGAAGAACCTGATATGCACCGGCATCGCTTCCTACTGCCACATGAACCTTCTTTTCAAAAGCTTTCTTCAGATTCTGCTCGCCCGTCTTTATAATAGATGCAAGGATCGTATCTTCAAATCTGCCGCAGCCTTTAAGATTCCGCACAGTTACAAGTGTCGGAACCCACACGCTTTCGCTGTCTGCCAGCATGGAAATCGTCTCATCATCCATATAGTTCCCATGCTCAATACTGTCAACACCAGCCTCCACTGCTGCCTGTACGCCATAGCATCCATTTGTATGGCTCATCACGGCAAATCCCTCTTCATGAGCAATATGTACCATTTCTTTCACATCCGTTGCTGAAAGCGGCGTTCCCGTAATTTTCCCGTGATCTGCAAAATCCAGAAGCCCTGTAGTCATGATCTTGATAAAATCCGCACCTTCAGCGGCAGCTTCCAGAACTCTTCTGTGATATTCCTTCATGTCTGAAAAGCTTTTTCCAACGATCTTCCCGTAATGCCCCTCTTTATAAATGGCAAAAACCGGTGTGCGATAGTCAATTTCATATTCCGGGGCCAGTCTGGCAGCCCGTTTTGACACACCGTAATGATCTCCTCCGTCTCTCACAAAACGGATTCCTCTTTTCCGGTATTCCTCAAGATGAGCACGGATCAGTGCATCCCGGGGCCCGTTTTTCTGTGTCTCAACGGCTTTCCGGTAATCATAGCCATTGAGAAATATATGTGCATGACATTCCCCAAACATTTTCATCACTGTTCAAAAAAGTTTCGGATCTCTTTCTCAGATGCCTGCACCGACCCCTGTACAAAGAACGGCTTTCCGCCTCCGCGTCCGTTTAATTTCGCATTCATCTCTTTTGTAAACTGACGGAGATCGCCGTCTTTTTCGCCCATTGCATACTTGTAGCTTCCGTCTGCATTTCCGGAAAATACCGCACAGCAGCCCTGGCAGGTCTGTGTCACGGCGTCTGCAAGCTTCCGCACACTGTCTGCATCCATTCCATCCATAAAGATGAGAACGCTTCCGCTTCCTGCATAACGCTCTGCCTCTTTCCGGCACATGTCGTCTACCAGCTGCCCAACCTGTCCTTTCAGTCGGAAATTCTCTTCCTGAAGGCGTTCCACTGCCTGCGCAGTCTTATCCATTTTTGCGGAAAGCTTTACAGAAATCTGGTGGTTCTGGTCATTGACCATGTTCAGATAATCCAGCACACGTTTTCCGCAGATCATCTCAATACGGACACCTTCACGAAATTTTTCCACGGAAAGAAGTTTCACCATTCCGATCTCTCCGGTATGTGTCACATGAGTTCCGCAGCATGCACAGATATCCACCCCTGGAAATTCTACGATCCGCACCTGACCGGTGAGCTCTTTTTTGCTTCGGTAGTCGATTTTTTCCAGTTCCTCCGCTGTAGGATATATGATCTTTATCTGCGTATCTTCCCATATCTTTTGGTTTGTTTTCCGCTCGATCTCAGCAAGCTGCGCCTCATCCAACGGGCCATTCAGATCTATGGTAATGGTATCGCTTCCCATATGAAAGCCTACATTATCGTATCCGTAAGCCTCGTGGATCAGTCCGCTCACCATATGCTCACCGGAATGCTGCTGCATCAGATCAAATCTTCTTTCCCAATCGATGCGTCCCTGTACTTCTGTTCCGACTTCCATCGGCTGATCTGTATAATGAAGAAGTTCTCCCTCCTTTTCATGCACTTCCTTTACTTTCACATCGTTGAGATATCCGGTATCGCTTGGCTGTCCACCGCCCTCCGGGTAAAAAGCGCTCTCATCCAGAATGATATGAAAACCTTTTTTTGCTTCTCTGCACTCCAGGACTTTGGCTGTAAATTCTTTTTTATATACATCTTCATAATATAAACGTTTCGTCTCTGTCATTTGTCTCATCCTTTCTGCATCTCTGCTTTGACGACTTATAGTATAGACCAAATTTTCTCTCCCCGCTATATAAAAACGGCATTTATCCAATGATTTACATATTTTTCTATAAAAGCTGAAGGCTTTCCTTCAGGTTCCGCGTTATAATAAATGAAGCGGGAAGAGAAGGGAGCTGATTGCATTACACGGGAAGAATATCTGGAATATCTGATACATACATACCAAAACTTAATATTTTCCATTTGTCTGAAATCGGTGGGCAATCCCTTTGACGCCGAGGATCTGACACAGGATGTTTTTCTTTCCGCCTACAAAAATCTCTCCCGTTTTGATGGCACCTACGAAAAAGCCTGGCTCAGCAAGATCGCAGTCAGAAAATGTCTGGATCATCTGAAAGCAGCCGGCAGACGTACCATTCCCACAGAGGACACCTATTTTGAACAGCTCCATGATAAAGAGTTTTCCCCGGAGGAGGCATTTCTGGACAAAGATTTCAAGGATCGGATCCGGCATTTATGTGTAGCGCTGAAAAGCCCCTACAGGGAGGTTGCCCTTGAGCATTTCTGCGAAGAAAAAACCGCCGCAGAAATTGCAAAAGCGCAGAATAAAAATATCAAAACAGTCCAGACGCAGATCTACCGGTCCAGATCTATGCTGAAAGCACTGCTGGAAAGGAGTGATTAGATGCACATACCACAGGATGAATTACAGAAATTCCAGGACGGAACCATGAATACGGATGAAATGATCCATTTTCTGGAGCATATGGAGCAATGTGACTTCTGTCTGGATGAACTTCTTCAGAATGAGGATGCCGCTTCTGAGTATGCTCCATCCTATCTGCAGGATGAAATTCTGAAAAAAGCAGCTTCTCCGGAAGTTCAGGCTTCCAGAAAAATACATGAAACTGCTTATTGGATGAAGCTTCTCTGTGCAGGCTTACGGACTGCCGTAGGCATGGGTGTTGCGCTGATCATGCTTTTTTCTGTATCTCAGACAGATTTTACGGCTCTTCATCCTTCACCGGAAACAAAAGTTAAGATTTCTTCATCCCTTGACATTGGTTCCGGCCTAAACCAGCTTTCCATGCAGGTAGGTTCCCAGCTCAGTGAACATTCTCAGAAGATCAGTAATAATCTGAACGATCTTACGAATAAAATTATAAACGGAGGCAAGTAAATTTATGAAAAAACAAAAACATGGTTTCTGGGTATTTATCTTTTCCCTGATCCCCGGTGCCGGGGAAATGTACATGGGATTTAAAAAACAGGGACTTAGCATTATGCTACTGTTCTGGGGATCGATCGCACTGGCATCCATAACCGGTCTTGGATGGCTGGCCATGTTTCTCCCGGTGATATGGTTCTATAGTTTTTTTAATGTCCATAATCTGAAATCCCTGTCAGAAGAAGAATTCTACTCTGTAGAGGATAATTACATTCTTCACATGGATCAGCTTTCCGGTGATATGGGAAAATTCTTACAAAAGCATCAAAGTGCAGCTGCATGGATCCTGATCCTGTTTGGTATCTGCATCCTGTGGAGTCGTTTCACAAGTCTTTTGTACTTCATTGTACCGACTAATATGGTCGACTATGTATACAATATCTGCAACAGCCTTCCGCAGATCATCATTGCTGCAGGTATCATTGCTGCAGGTATTTATCTTCTTACTCAGCAGAAAAAGAAACTGAAACAGGAAACCGAAACAAAAGAAGAGCATTACTGGGAACCCTATCGTCCATATCAGCAGCTGACAGAAAAGCCTGTTCATACTTCTGATAACTCCGACAAAGATACAGCATCTGAAGCTTCTTCCATTTCTGATCCGGAAAATACCGATTCTAATTCATCCACAAAATAACAGAGAAAAAAAGATCCACTGTCAGTTTCCTGACAATGGATCTTTTTATATGATTTAAATTTACTGCTTATGTGTTACCTTAAGACGTGTCATCGCTCTCGCAAGTGCCATCTGGTTCATATGATACTCCTGGATGCTCTGTTTCTGACGAAGCTGCTCTTCTGCACGTTCCTTTGCTTCCTGAGCACGGCGGATATCAATCTCGTCCGGACTCTCTACGCTGAGGCAGAACAGCTTGGCACGGTTATTGATCATCTCAACAAATCCGCTGCTCACAGCAAACACATACTCATTACCGTCAGCATCCTCAAAACGCATCTCACCGGGAATGATGGCAGCTACAACATTCGCATGATGGGCAAGAAATCCCTGCTCACCATCCACTGCCGGGATAATAAGCTTCTGAGCACGTCCTGCATAAGCCAGTTTATTGCTGGCATATATTTCCAGGCCAAATGTCTCACTCATAGCTGCTCCTTACTGCCGGTTCTCCTCGGCTTTTGCTTTTGCAATTACATCATCAATGGTTCCAACATTAAAGAATGCGTTCTCCGGATAATCATCCATCTCGCCGTCAATGATCGCCTTAAATCCGCGGATCGTCTCTTTCAGAGGTACATATTTACCTTTGATACCGGTGAAGTTCTCAGCTACATGGAACGGCTGGGAAAGGAACTTCTGGATCTTTCTTGCACGGAATACTGTCTGCTTATCTTCCTCTGAGAGCTCCTCCATACCAAGAATAGCAATGATGTCCTGAAGTTCTTTATATTTCTGAAGGATCTCCTGTACTCTACGTGCAACCTCGTAATGTTCCTCACCAACAATATCTGCCTCCAGGATACGGGAAGTAGACTCAAGCGGATCTACGGCCGGATAAATACCCTGCTCAACGATCTTACGGGAAAGAACGGTTGTTGCATCCAGATGGGCAAATGTTGTTGCCGGAGCCGGGTCAGTTAAGTCATCGGCCGGTACATATACTGCCTGTACAGATGTAACAGAACCTTCCTTGGTAGATGCGATCCTCTCCTGAAGCTCACCCATCTCAGTTGCCAGTGTAGGCTGATATCCTACTGCGGACGGCATACGTCCAAGCAGAGCGGAAACCTCAGATCCTGCCTGTACAAAACGGAAGATATTATCAATGAAAAGAAGTACATCTCTGTGCTCCTGATCACGGAAATACTCTGCCATGGTAAGTCCTGTCTCAGCAACACGCATACGTGCTCCAGGCGGCTCGTTCATCTGTCCGAACACTAAGGCTGTCTTTTCAAGAACACCGGATTCCTTCATCTCTGTCCAAAGGTCATTACCCTCACGGGAACGCTCACCGACACCGGTGAAAATAGAATATCCACCATGCTCGGTAGCGATATTCTGGATCAGCTCCTGGATAAGGACTGTCTTACCAACACCGGCACCACCGAACAGACCGATCTTACCACCTTTTGCATATGGAGCAAGAAGATCGATAACCTTGATACCTGTTTCCAGGATCTCAACTGCCGGTTTCTGCTCCTCAAATGAAGGCGGATCACGATGGATGACCCAATGCTCTTCACCGTCCAGAGAATCACCGCCATCTACGGTATCTCCAAGAACGTTGAACAGACGACCAAGTGTTTTATCTCCAACCGGAACCTTGATACCGCTTCCGGTAGCTGTTACTTCTCTGTCTCGCTGCAGGCCCTCGCTGGCTCCCAGCATGATGCAGCGTACGATATTATTTCCAAGGTGCTGGGACACCTCCATAACGCATCTCTTACCGTTGTTCTCGACTTCAAGGGCATCCTTGATATCCGGAAGCTGTCCGTCTTCAAAAACAACGTCTACAACAGGTCCCATAACCTGTACGATCTTACCTTTATTCATAGTCATCACTTCCTTTTTTGTGCTTTAGCACCGCTGATAACCTCAGTGATCTCCTGGGTGATCGCAGCCTGACGTGCACGATTATACTGAATGGAAAGATCCTTCAGCATCGCCTTCGCACTATCTGTAGAGGACTGCATTGCTGTCATTCTCGCACTGTTCTCACTGGCATATGCCTCTACAAGACATCCATAGATCACACCTGTAAGGTAGTTGGGGATCATAGTATCCAGAAGCACATCTGCAGACGGAGATAACACGATCTCCTCCTGATAAATATCTGCCGGGATCTGACCCACCTTAAAATCAGCCTTTTTCAGCGGTAAAAGCTGCATATTCACATTTTCCATTGCCATCGCATTCAGCATCTGTGTATAGACAATGTGAATTTCATCCAGCTCTCTTTCAAGAAATGCCCGTACGATCTCTTCCGTGATAAGGCGTGCTCTGTGCATAGTCGGCTTCTGCACGGTATAATGAAAACCGCCGTCCATATCCACATCTCTCTTGCCGAAATACTGACGCCCTACCATACCAAGGACATACAGCTTGTGATGTCCCGGTACCTCTTCCATGAAATCTTCTGTCATTTTCTGTACATTATGATTGTATGCACCAGCCATACCTTTATCACCTGTAATGACAATGGTACCTACCTTTCTTTCATCCTTCGGAACAAGATGACGCTCACTGAAGAAAGGATGCTGGATGTCCGGCATATGACGGAGGATCCTGGCAATGGCAGCCTGCATATTATAGAAATATGGTTCCGTGTCCTGCAGGATCTTCTTGGCCTTCTGCATCTTGGAAGAAGAAATCATGTACATCGCATTGGTGATCTTCATGGTGTCCTGAATGCTTTTCATACGAGTCTGTATTTCTTTTGCATTTGCCATATCAACACCTACCTGCTCTTATCTCTGAATTCTTCTGCCGCCTTTACGATTTTCTCTACAAGCTCATCAGAGAGCTGCTTTGTAGTCTCGATCTCTTTGCCGATCTCAGGATATACATTATCAAAGTACTCCAGAAGATCCTTCTGATATTTCTTGATCTCTTTCTTTTCTACATCTACCATCAGCTTGTGAGTCGCAACGCAGAGAGTAATTACCTGCTGATGAAGACTTAACGGGCTGCAGAGCGGCTGTTTCAGAAGCTCCATCAGACAGCTTCCGTATTTCAGCTGTGCAGTTGTAGCCTCATCCAGATCTGAACTGAACTGGGTGAACACTTCCATCTCTCTGTACTGTGCCAGGTCGATACGTACACTACCGGAAGCTTTCTTCATAGCCTTGGTCTGTGCAGCACCACCAACACGGGATACGGAAAGACCAACATTGACTGCCGGACGCATACCTGAGAAGAACAGATCACTTTCCAGGAAGATCTGACCATCTGTGATGGAAATTACGTTTGTAGGAATGTATGCAGATACATCACCGGCCTGTGTCTCGATGATCGGAAGTGCCGTAATGGATCCGCCGCCTGCCTCTTCACTCAGACGGCTGGAACGCTCCAGAAGTCTGGAATGAAGATAGAATACGTCACCAGGATATGCCTCACGTCCCGGAGAACGCTCAAGCAGAAGTGACAATGCACGATATGCCACTGCATGCTTGGAAAGATCATCATATACGATCAGTACGTCTTTACCCTGATACATGAAATACTCTGCAAGAGCAGTACCAGCATAAGGAGCAATATACTGAAGCGGTGCACAGTCGCTGGCTGTTGCGGAGAATACGGTTGTATACTCCATTGCACCGTATTTTTCAAGATTGGAAACTACCTTTGCAACGGTAGAAGCTTTCTGTCCGATGGCAACATAGATACAGATCACATCCTTACCTTTCTGGTTGATGATCGTATCGGTTGCGATGGATGTTTTACCTGTCTGTCTGTCGCCGATGATCAGCTCTCGCTGTCCACGGCCGATCGGGAACATGGAATCAATGGAAAGGATTCCTGTTTCCAGAGGTACAGTTACAGACTTACGGTCGATGATTCCAGGAGCCGGGTTCTCGATCGGGCGATATTCCTCTGCCTGGATCTCTCCCTTTCCATCAATAGGCTCACCAAGTGCGTTCACGATTCTTCCGATAAATTTATCCCCTACCGGAATACCTGCCTGCTTGCCAGTTCTGGCAACCTTGGTGCCTTCCTTGATTCCTGTATCCTTTCCGAAAAGAATACATCCCATGCTGTTGGCACGGACATCCTGTACCATACCTTTCAGACCATTCTCGAAGGTCACGACCTCACCGTACATGGCATGATCGATGCCATAAACAGTTGCGATACCATCTCCCACGGAGATGACAGTGCCTACTTCCTGGTCCTTGCTGATTTCGTCATAGTTCTTTATTTCTTCCTTGAGAATCGAAATGATTTCATCTGGATTTATTGCACCCAATTCAATTTCACCTCCGGGTTAATTTCTGTTTCAGTTTCTTATAACGTCCGATGAGGCTCCAGTCGTACTCACGATCTCCTGCCCTGAGAACAAATCCACCTACAAGGCTTTTATCCTCTGTAAGGGTAAGTTCCACTTCTCTGGCAGAAAACTGGCTACGGAGAAACTCCTTCATCTTATTTTCCTGCTCTTCGGCAGGACGTGTTACATAAAGAAGCTCTGCCTTGAGAATTCCTTTCTGTTCCCGGCTGTAAGCATCATAAGCTTCAAGGATCTCTCCGATTCTGTCAACCTTCTGATACTTACACGTTACTTTAAGAAAACTCTTCATTTCCTGCGGAAAAACCCGCTCTATTACCTGTTCTTTTTCTTTGAGGGAAACAAGTGGATTTTCAAGCATCTTACCTATCTCAGGTGTATTCTTAAAAATCCTTCCTGTTTCGCAGATTGCCTCCCCCGGGACAGAAAGACCGTATAATGCTTTTGCATAATTAATGGACGTCTCTGTCATGAGGATCACCTGCTCCTTCTAAAAACTGGTCATATAGGGACATATCCTGTGCTTCGTCGTTCTTTTTTCCCATGATTCTGGATGCTGCATCCATTGCCAGCTCAGCCACTTTGCCTTCCATCGCTTTCATAGCAGCTTCCTGCTCAGTGCTGATATCTCTTCTTGCTTTCTCAAGAATCTGACCAGCCTGATCATTAGCTCTCTTCACGATGCTGTCTGCCTGTACTTTTGCCTCGTCCTTAGCCTGCTCTACAATACTGAAGGATTCCTCCTTCGCAGATTTCAGTGCATCCTCATACTGTCCTTTCAGCTGGTTTGCTTCAGTAGTTGTCTTCTCTGCTGAAGCAAACTGCTCATCGATCATAGCTTTTCTCTTCTCCATAACACCAATGATCGGGCCGAAAAGGAACTTCTTCATTAAAAGATAAAGAACGATCAGGTTTATAATAGTAAAGACAAGGTTGATATCAATTTTAATCACCTGGTCCACCTGCCTCTCTTAATCCTGAATTAGTATCTCGTCTTTACCTATTAGCCAAGCATGATGATGATCAGAAGACCGATTACGAAACCGTAAATAGCTGTTGCCTCTGCAAGAGCACATCCAAGAAGAAGTGCTTTACTGATCTTGCTCTCTGCCTCCGGCTGTCTTGCGATAGCTTCTACTGCTTTAGATGTTGCAAGACCGATACCAATACCTGCTCCAATACCTGTAAGAACTGCGATAGCTGCACCAATTGCGATTAACATAGTTTTTTCCTCCTGTAAAATACAATTTTTTTCATTTTTAGATCAAGCGGATCTTCCGCTTCACTACTCAATTGCTTCCTTAATGAACAAGGATGTTAAGAATACAAATACATACGCCTGTATGAATCCGTCGAAGAAATCAAAATACAGGCTGAATGGTATGGGAAGAATGGCCGGACAAACAAACTCCAGCAGCTTCATAACTACGAAGCTTCCCAGAACATTACCGAACAACCGCATGCAGAGAGATGTAGGTCTGATCGCTATTTCCAGAATGTTGATCGGAAGCATGATCGGAACCGGCTCCGCAAAGCTTTTCAGGAAACCCTTCAGTCCCCTTTTATGAAAGCCTGCATACTCGATCAGAATAATGCTCATCAGCGCCAGCGCAATGGTAACATTCATGTCCTTCGTTGGTGGTGTAAAACCAAATACGCCTGCGATATTGGCTATTCCGATGTAAATTACGGTTGACATCAAATAAGGCACATACTGTTTGCCTTCTTCTCCAAGGATACCCATGAAGAAATCCTGAAGAAAACTTACCCCGGTCTCCAGAAGCAGCTGCTTCTTACCCGGATTTTCCACACTGAGATTCCGAACTAAGATCAGAGACAGAATCACAAGAACCGCCATGATGACCCATGTGACTACCACGCATTCTGCAATTGGTATTCCACCAAACGCCGGAATGGTAAAGGCTGTCTTACTGTTTAGTTCTTCTGCCAGTGTACTTGATAAATCTCCCGTTTTTCTCCCTCCTTTTCTCTTGGCGCTGATCGTATCTTTTTATAATTGGTATGACCACGCCTTGTAGTTGACTTTATTTTACTCCGCATTTCCAGAATGTCAATATTATTTTTGCCTGTTTTGCACAAAAAAGAATCTGTTTTTTATACAAAATATACAATTCATTTCAATTAACCTTGATCCGACTTCCTGCGTACAGATACTTCTCCATAAGAAAGCAGGGTTTCTGAACCATCCTGTTCTCTCACAAGAAGCCTTCCATCTGGTGCTATGGATTCTGCATAAGCTTCCCTTGTACACTGTCCGTCTGTGATCACGATCATGTTTCCAGGAATGATATTATTTTCTGTATATTCTCTGGAAAGTCCCGGAGTCTCCACTTCCATGAGAAGCTGATTGACGATCTCCGCCACAAGAATACTGCAGTTTATATGCTCTGCGTCATTCCTGTTTTCAAATAATGCTCCAGCCGTTTCCTGTATATCTTCAGGAAACCCATCTTCCGGCATATACAGATTCAAACCAATTCCTACAACTGCAAACTCAATGTTCCCGCTTTCAAAGTCTGTAACAGCCTCTGTCAGTATCCCACACACTTTCTTATTATGAAAATACAGATCATTGACCCATTTGATCCCAAGGTCGATCCCGCAGATTTTCTTCACTGCACGGCACACTGCAGTTGCCGCCGCTGTAGTGATCAGGAGTCCTTCCTTCAGAGTTCGGTCAGGTCTTAGAACGATACTCATATAAAGTCCTGCATTTTCAGGAGAATAAAAACTTCGGCCTCTTCGGCCTCTTCCGCTTTTCTGTCTGCGCGCCAGTATCAGTGCACCATGACCTGCTTCTCCTGAAAATGCAGCCTCCTTGGCTGCCCGGTTTGTAGAATCCAGTTCTCTGTATATTTTTACAGGGACATCCGGATGATCGAGGTAAAGCCGTATTCCTTCTTCCGATAAACGGCTGCCTCCTCGAAGCACATAGCCTTTGTTTGGTCCAGCTTCTATGGTATATCCCTCTTCACGAAGGGATTTCACAGCTTTCCAGATGGCTGCCCGTGTGCAGTTTAGTTCTGCTGCTGCCGCCTCTCCGGATATCAGTTCATTCTCGTGCTGCTCCAGAAGCTTCAGCATTCTTGCTTTTACAGTCATATCTTCACCGTCCGTAATCTGCCTGAAATGGCAAAATTTATTCCCTCCTAAGAGTCGAAAGCATTATAGCACTTAAGCATCGCGATGTCTATTATCTTTTTTACATATGCTATCTATATTATTTTTATATTTCAGATGCAGCTATTATATGATTTTTCTCATTTTTGTCTGTTTTCATTTATTTTTTTATATATTATTTCTGTTGAAAACCTGCAGACTCAGGAGTGAATTTTCCTGAATCTTTATTATATACAGATTTTCTTTATCATATATTTATCATTTGTAATTAGAAAGACTTTTCTCAAGAAATTCCCGGTACTTATCGCGAACCTCATCCGGTGACGCGATCACCGCATCCGGGCCAAGACTGGCTATCCAGCCAAAGAACTGGTCACTGATATTTACACGAACCAGTGTTTTGAAATATTCAGGATCCTTCCTGTGTATCATAATATCTCTGCCAAACCGATCCAGCACCACCCCGACCAAGCGGTTATGTGCTTCCAGACATATGGTTACTTCTCTGCCGCCAAACATCCCGAAGGTCCTGGATGTCAGCTCCCCTATATCATAATTCTCAAAAAATTCTCTGCCGCGTCGCACCTCCTTCTCTATACGGATCTGCTGGAGCTTATCTACCTGATACTGCTTAACCCTTCCACACTTCTCGTCGTAAGTGATCAGATAATACTCCTCATTCTGCCATACAAGTCCCCAGGGACTGACCGAATATCGTTCTCCCTCATTCTCCGGACGAAGCTTCTTCTCCACAGTCCATTCACAATATTGAAAAGAAATCTGCCTGTCCTCAGTTAATGCACGCTGGATCATATCAATACTGTAATACACATTCTCGTTTATAGTCCGGATACGGTTCTCTGCAAATCCCTGTCGCCGCAGCTGTCTGGACTCATAAACACTGGCAAGGCTCTCCAGCTTCCTGATCAGCTGTCGGGATTTCCCATTGGTGATACATCTGGAGGACTGTACTGCATCCACCAAAAGTCTCAGCTCCGGAAGCTCAAATTCCCGACTGGCAAGATAAAAACCGGCCGGGTGCTCCCGCCGGTTCAGGATATCCATTCCAAAATTCCGCAGGGTTTCAATATCATCATAGACAGTTTTACGCTCTGCACTGATCCCCAGACTATTCAGATAGGCGATCAGCTCCTTCACGGACATCGGATGCTCTTCGTCCGTCTGCTCCAGAAAAATGCGCATCAGATATAAAATTTTAATCTTCTGGTTAAAGACCCTTGGCATCCTCCCTACCTCCGTTCTATTACTTGTCTGTCAGTGATGCTACCACTGCAAAATATAATACCATGAATGACAATACAACAGCAACGATATCTGCTCCGCGGAAATCAAAATTAAACAGCATCGCCCCGCCAAGCATGATCTCCATTGTAAGAAGTGCGCCCAGTACCATTGCCATTCCTGAGGAAAGCTTCTGTCTGCCGCAATGTCCGTTCTCAGCTTCCACATATCTTCCTTCTGCCAATACTGCCTTCCTGCTGCTCTCTGTATTCCACATAAGATCCATCCTCCCTGTCCTATGTTCGTCTCACGATTTATCGAACATATTTTCCAAACATATTTTCTGTATGTTTGCATTATATCTCATTTTTAGTCCAATAAAACGGTATAAATATGGTTTTTCCGAACATTTGTTTATTTTATACAAAAATATGTTCGTCTTTAAGATCCACAAAAAAAGCCTGCCGTAAACGACAGACTTGTAAAATGTAACACTTTGAAAGGGCATTTGAAATCCCCAATGATATCTCCTCTTACATCATTCCCGCAAACACAGACGCACCTACAACCGTAAGCAATCCGGCTACGGCAATGGCAAGGCTACTCATAGCTCCTTCTACCGGTCCAAGCTCCATGGCTTTGGCTGTTCCGATAGCATGGGCAGATGTTCCAAGTCCAAGACCTCTTGCGATCGGCTCCTCGATCTTTGCGATCTTGTAGACAACCTCTGCAATCATATTTCCCAGAACTCCTGTGATGATGATCACGGCAACGGTGATGGTCACGATACCGCCAAGCTCCTCGGAAACACCCATTCCGATAGCAGTTGTGATAGACTTCGGAAGCATGGTGACATATTCCTGATGATCAAAGCCAAACAATTTCGCCATAAGCAGAATGCTGCAAAGCCCGGCCAGCGTTCCGGAAAAGATCCCGGCAGCCACTGCCTTGAGATTTTTTTTCAGCAGATGGATCTGCTCATAAAGGGGCACTGCCAGACAGACTGTTGCCGGGGTCAGCAGATAGCTGATATATTTTCCACCTTCATTATAATCATCATAATCAATATGGAAGATCAAAAGAACACCGATAACACAGATGATCGAGATCAAAAGCGGATTAAAGATCGCCATTTTAAACTTCTTTTTCAGGATCAGACCGATCTCATAGGCGATCAGACTTATCATTGCTCCGAAAAATGCGGAGTTTTTTATGAATTCCATCATTTTTCAGTTCCTCTCTTTCCCATACGTATCACTCCCTGTGTTACTTTTCCTGTTACGACCATTACGATCACCGTGCTGATAAACGTCATGATGAGAACCGGTACACAGATCGGTTTCAGAGTACTCCAGGCTGTGATCAGTCCCGCACCAGCCGGCACAAACATCACCGGCATGATCTCAACCAGAAAATCTGCCGCACCTTTGACCTGATCCAGCTTCAGAATACCTGTGAGCAAAGCCACCAGCATAATGATCAATCCATAGACACTGGCCGGTACCGGAAGTGGAAGAAAGGTTTTCAGTAATTCTCCAATGACGGAAATCAACAGGATGATGCTGAACTGCTGCACATGCTTCATGTTGCATCCCTCCTGATTCATGTAAAGCGCATATTCACATTTTGCTTTACTGCATACTCATGAACGCAGCTGCGTTCACAGTCTGCGCTCAAACGAATTTTTCAAAAGTGGTAAGACCACTTTTGTTTTAAACGTTTTTTTATTATACGCTACAAATCCAAAATTACAAGGATTGTATCCAATAAAATACAAAAAATCCTTTTATGCATCAGCGTATTCCAGTAATCTACAGAAACAGATCTGCATAAAAGGATCTATAAACAGGGTTATGATCATTTCCTGGAATTTTCCGCCAAAATTATTTTTTCCATCTGATATTTGCCATCCTCCACAGTCATCACCGCCATGGTAACCTCTCCGCCAAAGCGGCTTCTTCCACAGCTTCCCGGATTCAGCCACAGTCTGCCATCGATCATCTTCTCAAAATATTTGTGAGTATGCCCGAAGATGACCACCTGTGTGTCCCCCAGCTCCCACGCAACGTCTTTTTTGTTATGGACCATAAAAAATTTCACGCCGCCAATGGTAAAGCTTAGACTGGTGCGGAGATTTTCCGCCCAGTCTTTATCATTATTTCCACGGACCACATAGAGATTTCCCATGGAACGCAGTACATCCAGGATCTCATCTTTATTGACATCTCCGGCATGAAGAATGTATTTGCAGTCTTTTAAGATTTCCAGTACCTCAGGCCGCAGAAGACCGTGAGTGTCTGATATAATGCCGATTTTTTCTTTCATGATCTCTATCCTGCTCCAATCCTTTATCATTATCGCCTTTTACCTTTTGCAGCTCACGCTATGACCGGCAATACTCTTCACAATACATAAATATTTAACAGCTGCTTCTTTTCACACCATTTCAGAAATTTTCTTAATTGGATCAAGCCGATATTCGCAATCCCGCAGAGGACTTACCTGCTTCGCTTAAAACAATTCTATTTTTCCATATTCTCCGTCAGATCCCGGTTTCCGCACCACTTCTCCTGCACGGAGCCGCCGGATGCCTTCCGCCAGAACTTCTCCGCCGGCTTTTCGGATATCTTCCGGCGGAACCTCTCTCAATATGGTAAATTCCGCACCCAGTCTTTCAAGCATCGCCTCGTACTGTCCCTGAACTTTTTTGCTTGCCGTGGAAAATCCCATGCAGGCGGAGATCACCTCCGGCAGCGGCATCAGGCTTTCATAAGGGCGGCCGCTTTCCGGCATGACCGCTGAACTCTCGTCACGATCAGATAACTGCAGGATCCGGTGATCCACACCCATGGTCAGCTTCTTTCCGCAGACCGGGCAGATACCGTTATACATTTCTGCTTCTTTCGGGCTCAAGCACACGCCGCACTTCCGGTGCCCGTCAAAATGATATTTTCCTTCTTCCGGAAAAAATTCAATCGTCCCTTCAAGACCTTTTCCGTTCTGCACTGCATCCCACAATCCCTGATAGGAAAGCTCTATATCCAGAAGGTCCGCTTCCCTTCCCAGCTTCGACGGTGAATGTGCATCCGAATGGGACACCAGCTGATAGCCATCCAGCGCCGAAATCTGCCAGTTCATCGCCGGATCTGAAGAAAGTCCTGTCTCCAGGGCATGGATGTAAGGTGTCAGTTCTTCAAAGCATTCTTCTATGGTATCAAATCCGGACTTCGCCCCGAACAGAGAAAAATGTGGGGTCCAGATATGCGCGGGGATATAGATACCCTCCTCACTGACCTCCAGCATCATTTCCAGAAGGTCATGGCAGGGCAGCCCCAAAATAGGACGTCCGTCTGAATGGATATTTCCGATCTTTTCCAGCCTTGCGGCAAAAGCATCTGCCTCATTGAATCCCGGAAGCAGGATCAGGCTGTGCACCTTCCTGGTTTTTCCGCCTTTTTTATAGATGGAACTGATCTCACCGGACAGTACGAACCTGGGTGCTTTTCCAGGATAGCGTGACGCCTCCGGCAAAACATATTCATCTTTCAGCCGGAACAGTCCCTGTTCCGCAGGGATCAGCTTCGCCTTCAACTCCTGCCGCCAGATGGGATGTGTCATATCTCCGGTTCCAAGGAGTGTGATCCCTTTTTTCCGCGCCCAGAGATCCAGCATCTCCGGCGTGCCATCTTTGCTGGTTGCCATGGAATATCTGGAATGTATGTGCAGGTCTGCGATCTGTTTCAAAACTTTTCCTCCTGTATCATCTTTTCCTCTGTCCACATGTACATCCTGTCTTTTTAACAAAAACGCAGACAAAGAAATTACCGTCTTCTTTGTCTGCCTGAATGACCGGATCGTATATAACTCACCAGAAATCCATCTGTAACATGATCAGATATCTTTATAATACGATGGTGATATCACATCATACTCCCTGCAGGAGCATCCGTTCTCATAGCTGTCACAGCAGTCACAGTTGGAACAATACATATGCGCGTCATTAATATAAAATAAACCGCCGTACTGCATGGAAGTGCGCTGATTCTTGGATTTCTTCTTGCTGTTGTCGTAGTAGGCTCCGTTGGGGATCATCATATTCTCCGGGGAGAAGCTGCTGAAATCAAAGAAATGGGATTCCGTACCATGATGTGGTACCTTGATACACCAGTAATGCTCATGAAGCGGAATCCTCCCATCATAGTTTTCTGCGATCATCCTCATGTACTGTGGCTGTACATCTCCGGTAAACAGAAGATTCAGCTCTCCGTCGCCGGTATTCTGAAATGCCAGACTGATCTTGTGGCGGAACTGACGCAGAAAATGCCCCTGTTTTTCCGCACTTTCCAGAAGTGCCTGAAATTCTTCGGTTGCCTGTAATTCACGGAATTTCTTTTCCAGCTTTTCCGGTTTAAGGCGACGTGCTCTCTCTTTTTCGGCTTCTTCCGGATCCTCTGCTGTAACCTCAGCTGCTGCGCCTGTATCTTCCATTATAAGCTCCAGCTTCTCCTGCGTATATCCTTCGTTTTCCCCACCAGACTCTGTCTGTCCTTTCAAAGAGTTCCCGGTTTCCTCTGTATCCTCTTCCACCAAAGATGCCTCAGACAGTGGAGCAGATTTCTGCTCTGATTCCGGCATCTCCTCTGTCATGGACAGGAACAGCTGACGTACCTCCTCCGCAATGTTCACAAGCTCGGTCATT
This sequence comes from Blautia sp. MSK20_18, assembly GCF_020553125.1. Taxonomy (NCBI): domain Bacteria; kingdom Bacillati; phylum Bacillota; class Clostridia; order Lachnospirales; family Lachnospiraceae; genus Blautia; species Blautia sp. MSK20_18. Next base: position 62,046 of record NZ_JAJCGR010000006.1, on the reverse strand, counting down.
GCGTTTTCATGATTCTCGATCAGGGAATTAAATACGTCCTCCGTTTCCCGGCTGACTTCCCTGAGATCCGGCCAGAGCACTGTATATTTTCCCTCAAACTCTGAGCCTCTGGATAAAAGGTCGATCTTTACCCTTCTGGCGCAAAGAGCTTCTGCAAGGGCAAAAAGGCTGACACGTCTTCCGGGAAGGCTGGCCTTTTTTGTCACATCCGCAAGGAGCAGAAGCGCCAGTGTGTATTTCATTTCCGGACCGGAAAATACATCCGGAAGATAGATCTTTTCAAATTCGTAGGCATCTCTTCGGTAACGCATCATATAAAGCAATCCGGAAACATGGTCCGGATGAAAATGTGTCAGAAGAAGATTTTTTTTGCGGATGGTGGTAAGGTCTGAGATGATCACGTCAAAAACTTCTCTGCGCGGCCGTCCTTCGATCTTGCTGTTGGCTGCTCCGAAATCCACAAGCAGGCTGCTTTTTCTGTCACGAATGCAGAAACAGTCCCCGAATCCTACATTGTACATTCGTATTCTCATTTGTTTTTCCTCTCTCAGAACCAGATCTGCATATCATACCAGGTTGCTCCGCCGTGGCAGGAGTCTGCAACGCCCAGTTTCTTCAGTCCGTGGCTCTCATAGAATGGAATCATATGCTCCTTACAGGTAAGGATCAGGGCTTTTTTTCCACGCTCTTTCGCAAGGTTCTTGAAGTATTCCACAAGTTCTCCGGCGATTCCCTGATGACGGTATTCTGGGATCACGTTCAGTCCGAATACGGTCTGGATCTCTCCGTCTTTTTTATGAAGAGTGATATCATGATAAAATTCGTCCGGAAGTACCGGTTTATCTGTGGTTCCTCCGTTGATAAATCCTACGATCTGATCGTTCTTTACCGCTACTACAAAGTTCTCCGGGAATGCTCCCATACGGTTCACAACGTCCTCATGGCTTGCTGCTTCCGCAGGTGGGAAACAGATTGCCTCGATTTCTGCCAGACGGTCTGCCTCCTTTGGATCTGCCAGTCTGATCTGTAAATTTTCTGCCATTTTTTGTGGTCTCCTCTATATTATTTATTCCGTTTTCATTCGGTTTTGGTTCTTTTTTAATTATATCGGGTGAGGGAAAATGCGTCAACGTGTAACATACAAAAAAGCCCTCAGTATTCGCACTACTGAGGGGTTCGTTCTTTTGTTTTTATCTGTCATTATCACAGCACCGACCGGATCAGCTGCTCCGTATACTCTGTCTTCGGATGCTCAATGATCTCTTCCGGTGTCCCTTCCTCTTCCACATGTCCGTCATGCATCACGATCACCCGGTCGCAGAACAGCTGGACAAGGGCCAGGTCATGGCAGATAAAAAGAAAGGATAGCTGGTTTTCTTTTTTTAACTTCTGAAGCAGCTCCATGATCTGTTTCTGCACAGTCACATCCAGGGCGCTGGTTGCTTCATCACAGATCAGCACTCTGGGTTCCACAGCCAGGGCTCTGGCAATAGCCGCTCTCTGGCACTCCCCTCCGCTGACCTGATGGGGATACCGATCTGCATATTCCGGAGTCAGTCCGCAGGTAAGCAGAAGCTTTTCCACACGGTTCCTAGTTTCCTTCTTACTTATCCCCATATTCCGGAGACTTTCCCCGATGCCGTCCCCAAGAGTGCATCTGGGGTCAAAGGATTCTGCCGGTGTCTGGAAAACCATCTGCATTTCCCGGTAGATTTCCCGGAGATTTTTTCCCCTTGCATGTGTAATATCCTTTTCCATGAGAAAAATCTCTCCGGCGGTGAGTTCTGTCAGATGTGTGATCATCTTCGCCACAGTGCTTTTTCCTGAGCCGGATTCACCTACAATCCCTAATACCTCCCCCGTTTTCAGAGAAAAGCTTACGTCTTCTACAGCCGTGAAGGATTTTTTACCGGTGGTGAAGCTTTTTTTCAAATGATGTACTTCCAGAATGTTTTTGTTTTCTGTCATCATCTGCCTCCATTTCCGGTGCCTGTACGTTTCAGACGAGGTACCGAACTCATAAGCTCTTTTGTATAAGGATCCTCCGGAGCTGTCAGAATCTGAGCTGTTTTTCCGTATTCCCTCACCTTTCCGTTTTTCAGTACCAGAACCTTATCTGCCATTTTTTCCACCACACCAATGTTGTGTGTGACAACGATCATGGCTGTTCCGTATTCCTCACGCATCAGCAGCATTTCCTCAACTACCTGTTTCTGTATGGTTACATCCAGGGCACTGGTAGGCTCATCTGCCAGAAGAAGCGACGGATTCTGCAGCATGGAAATACAGATTCCCACACGCTGATTCATGCCGCCGGACAATTCAAAGGGATAGCTTTGCAAAACACGTTCCCCATCCTTGAGGCCAATCTTAGCCATCATCCGGACGGCACGCTCCGCACACTCTTTACGACTGATCCTTTCATGCTCCCGCATACTCTCATAAATCTGATCGCCCACGGTGCGGATGGGACAAAGGGCGGCTCCTGAATCCTGAAAGACCATGGCGATCTCAGGGCCCAGAAGTCTGCGTAATTCTTTTTCCGGCATATCCACCACATTTTTTCCTTTGTACCAGATATCTCCTTCTGTCACCGTGCCTTCATTTCCCAGAAGTCCCATGATTGCCTTGATGATGGTACTTTTTCCGCTTCCGGATTCGCCTACCACCCCCAGGATCTCCCTTTTATTTAGTTCCAGATCCACATCATGTACAACCGGCTCTCCGTTGTAGCAGATCGTCACATGCTCAAGCTTCAACAATGATTCCATCTTATTTCACTTCCAGATCCGCCGTGATCTCATAATAATCACATGGATGAGCAGTCAGCCCTGATACATTTGACTTTGACACAAGTCCCATATTCAGATGAGAAACAAAGAAATACGCATCATCATCCAGAATGGTCTGCTGTGCTTCCACAGCAAGCTTACCTCTCTCATCTGTATCAAAGGTCTCATGCAGCTTCGCTACGATATCATCAACATCCGAATTGCTGTATTTGCCATAATTTTTGGCAGCGTCAGATACAACTGTACTTGTGAAGAAATATTCCGGATCACCGGTAGGTGCAGTTGTAAGTGAGCTTACATATACATCAAATTCTCCGTTCTTCGCATACGTCGCATGATCTGCTGTATTGTTAACATTGACCTCAATTCCGATGTCCTTTAAAGTGGACTGTGCATATTCTGCAAGCTTAGGCTGTTCCAGACGGGTTGGATAGGTCAGCCATGTGATGGACAGCTTCTTTCCGTCCTTATCTGCATAGCCATCTCCATCCGTATCTGTCCATCCGGATTCTTCCAGAAGCTTTTTCGCCTCTTCCGGATCATAGGACGGTGCCTTTACTGCATCGTTTCCATAGGAAAAGCTGCTTGGGAAGGCTCCCACTGCCGGAACACCTCGTCCCTCCATGATCACACTGCAGAAGCCGTCCTTATCGATTCCCATCTCAATGGCTTTTCTCACATTCTGATCCTGCATCAGCTCGGATTCCATATTAAATTGTCCGAAGAAACAACGGCTTGTTGCTACAGAGCTGATCTGATAGTCCGGATTTCCGTCAAAAAGTGCATAGTTATCATACTGAAGTCCATAGGTTCCCTGTATATCGCCTGTCTGCAATGCCGCTGTCAGAGCACTTCCGTCTGAGAAGGATTTTACGATAACGTTGTCTACCTTTACATCTCCGCCCCAGTAATCCTCATTTTTTACCAGCTTAATCTCTGTTGGAGATACCTCTGTTGCAACATAAGGGCCTGTTCCTGCCACATTTGCAGAGCCGCCCTCTCCCTGTACGCCATAATCCATATCAATGATAGCACCATATGGATCACCGAGATAATTGATCAGTGCCGGACATGGTTCGGAAGTATGGATCGTTACTGTCATTCCATCTGCTTCGATCTTATCGATCTTCATATCGTAAGGTGCACGGTCATGGTTTGCGATCAGATCCTCCAGGCATTCCTTTACCGCTTCTCCGTCCATGGTTCTTCCGCTGGAAAATTTCACACCATCACGAAGGGTGATCTTTACTGTATTATCATCTGTAAATTCATAGTCTGTAGCAAGCCATGGCTCTACCTCCATGTTGTCATTGTACTTAAACAGTGTTTCTCCTACGCCATAACGAAGACAGCTCCATCCGGAATAATTGTCGTGAGGGTTTAATCCTGCATCTCCCATTTCTTCACTATATCCGGTAGTTCCGTAAACAAAGGTAGTTCCTTCACTCTTTTCTTTGCTTTTTGCTGCTGCCGAAACTCCTGTCATGCTCATGACCATTGCCGCTGCAAGCACTGCTGCCAGAATCTTTTTCTTCATAATCTCCGCTCTCACTTTCTCTATTATGTTTATTTATAAGTGCCTGTTATCCTTTTCTCCTGTTTCGTTCCTTCGGATCCATATAATCCCGGATCGTATCTCCCAGAAGATTAAAGATCATTACTGTAATAAAAATCGCCATTCCCGGCGCAAGTACCATCCATGGTGAAATCTGCAGCATACTTCTTCCATCGTTGATCATACTTCCCCATTCTGCCATTGGAGGCTTTACCCCAAGCCCGAGAAAGGAAAGTCCTGCCAGCTCCATCATCATGGTTCCGATATCAAGAACTGAGGTAACAAGGATGGGGCCTGCGATATTGGGAAGGATATGTTTGAACAGAAGCTTTCCTGTACTGCTTCCGGAAAGCTTCGCAGCCATAAGATATGCAGAGTCCTTCTGAGTCAGAGTAAGCCCTCTGGCAAGTCTCGCAAACTTCGGCCAGCTGATCACTGCCAGGGCAATGATCGCATTCTGGATACCGCCTCCCAGAACACCTGCTACTGCCAGGGCAAATACCAGTCCCGGAAAAGCCAGGAACAGATCGGAGATACGCATCAGAACGGTATCGGCTTTGCCGCCCTTCCAACCACAGAAAATACCAATAGCCGTTCCCGCCACAGTGATCACCGCAACCAAGAACAGCGTTGCATAAATACTGGTCGTACTTCCTATGATCACACGGGAAAGCATATCTCTTCCATAACGGTCTGTCCCGAGCAGATGCTCCGGTCCCGGCGGTTTCTGGGCAAGTGCCAGATCCTGGGCATAAGGATCATAAGGGCAGAGATATTTTGCAAATGCCGCTACAAACAGAAGCAATGCTGTAAGCACAAGAAAAAAGACAAGCTTTGCTTTTGTATGATTTTTCCGGATCTTCTGCTTCCGGACTGTGATATTATTTTTTCCACTCATGCTCTGTCACCTCCAAGTCGTACTCTCGGATCCAGATAGTGGTAAATAATATCTGTCACCAGATTTACCAGAACATAAATAACCGCCATCCAGGCCACATAAGCCTGGATGATCGGATAGTCACGCATGGTGATCGCATCTACCGCCAGTTTTCCGACACCATCCCACATAAAGATATTTTCCACAATGGCAGTTCCTCCCAGAAGATTGCCGATGGACAGAGCCAGCAGTGTGATGATCGTCAGCATGGAAGCCTTCATTACACTCTTCCAGATGATCACACGACTGCGGATCCCTCTTGCCCGGGCTCCGGTCACATAATCCTTATTCAGTTCTTCAAGAACCGTGGCACGCACCTGTCTGGTATATTTTGCAGCCATGGAGATTGCTAGTGTCAGTGTTGGCAGAATAATACTCTGTCCGAGATCTGTATTTGTGACTACCGGTAAAACGCCCAGCCTGATGGACAGAAAATACATCAGGACCATGGCAGCAAAAAAATTCGGCATGGAATTGCCGATAAAGCTTAAAAATCTTATCAGATAATCTACCCATTTGTTGTGCTTTACTGCTGACAGGATTCCCAACGGGATCGCAAGAACAATTGTAAGAAGGATTGATGACAGAGTCAGCATCATCGTTGCCGGAAGCTTTGAAATAAAGGTTTCATAGACATCTCTGTGAGACACATAGCTCTCTCCCATATCTCCGGTTACCATTCCCGCAAACCAGGCAGCATATTGTACAAGGAATGGTTTATCAAGGCCATATTCTGCCTTCGCATTATCAATGACCTCCTGAGATACTGCAGAGCCTGCATTTTCATACATATAAGTTACTGCATCTCCGCCGGCTAGCCGCATCATGGCAAAAGAAAGAAATGTGATCCCGATCAGGACCGGGATCAGTTGCAGCAACCGTTTTATTATATATTTTCCCATATTTTCCTCTCCGCACTTTGTTTCTCAGTATTTCGAATAACAAAAGTTTAACAACACGGCTGTTCTGCCACAACCCCGGCGGGGGGATTTTACATATTCCATTTTGTCATGCATATATATTCCATTATGTTCTTATATTCTCACACAGTGACATGCGGATAATTCTTTCCAGCCCTCTCCAAGAGACTGTGGCTCTTCATACTCGATCAGCCTCCGTTTTCTCTCTTCCAGCGGATCCGGGATATGAATCGCAGAAAGCAGGGACTGTGTATAAGGATGCTGCGGATTTTCAAAAAGCTCTTTTGTAGGTGCCATTTCTACCAGCTTTCCGTTTTTCATCACACCGGTTGTATCACTTAAAAAACGTACCATGGACAGATCATGAGCAATAAAAAGAAAAGAAAATCTTTTTTCCTGCTGAAGCTTTTTAAAAAGCATGACGATCTGTGCCTGGATAGAAATGTCCAACGATGCGATGGGTTCATCTGCAATGATAAGACGTGGTTCCATGAGAAGGCTTCTTCCTATGGCAACTCTCTGTCTCTGTCCGCCGGAAAGCTCTCCCGGCTTTTTCGACAGAATGCTTTCATCCAGTCCTGTCTCCTTCAGGATTTCCCGAAGCCTGTTCTCCAACATTTCTCTGTCACGGATCCTGCGGCTGATCTTTACAGGCTCCAGCATGATCTGCCGTATGCTCATTCGGGGATTCAGTGCAGCGCCCGAATCCTGAAAGATCATCTGGATCTTAGTCTGCATTTTCTTCCGCATTCTGAAAGGATCCTTTTTATCCGGCACTCTTGCTCCCTGATAAAAGATCTCCCCGCCTGTAGGCCGGTAGATTCCTGCAAGCGTTCTGGCTGTCGTGGATTTTCCGCAGCCGGTCTCTCCCACCAGTGCCATGATCTCACCTTCCCGGATACTGAAGGAAACATCATCCACTGCATGGATCGTATAATCGGAACGGATACGGAAATGCTGCTTCAGATTTCTGGCTTCGATCAGTACAGGCGCCTGTTTCTGTTCTGTTTTCTGTAAAAATGACGCTTCCTTTTTATCCGATTTCTGTTTACGGCCGCTATTTTCCTGTAATCTGTCCTTCAAAATGGAGGGCTTTTCTATTTTCGGAGCTCTTTCATCCAGAAGCCATGTGGCGGCATAATGCGTATCACTGACTTTAAACATCGGAGGAGTCTGTTCATAATCGATTGCCAGCGCCTGAGAATTCCGAACGGCAAACGCATCTCCCGGCGGAGGATCCAAAAGAGAGGGCGGCATTCCGGGGATCGGATTCAGATTCCCTTTTTCACCTGCAAATACAGGCAGAGAAGACAGAAGTCCCCAGGTATAAGGATGCCGGGGATCATAATAAACATCTTCCGCTGTCCCGATCTCAATGATCTTTCCTGCATACATAACTGCAACTCTGTCTGCGATCCTTGCAACAGCTCCCAGATCATGAGATATGAACACAATACTGATCCCTGTTTTTTCTCTCAGCTCAAGAAGCAGATCCAGAATCTTTGCTTCCACGGTTGCATCCAGTGCCGTAGTCGCCTCATCGGCAAATAATATTTCCGGATCACAGGCCAGTGCAATAGCCAGCACACAACGCTGACGCATTCCTCCGGAAAAAAAATGAGGCTGCAGTCCATAGCGCTGTTCTGCATCCGGAATCCCTACCAGCTTCAGCATTTCCACAGCTCTTTTTTTCGCCTCATCCCCGGATACTTTCTGATTTTTGATAATAGCCTCTGTGATCTGTTTGCCAACAGGGATCGTCGGATTCAGCGTCAGCATAGGATCCTGGAACACCATGCTTACCTTACTTCCGCACAGCTTTTCCATTTTTTTTCTTTTATAGGCTGTGATATTCTCTCCGCAGAGACTGATCTCTCCGCTTTTTACATGTGCATTCGGTGGCAGAAGCTTCATCACGCTACGGCACATAACGGTTTTTCCACATCCGGACTCACCTACGATACAAAGTATCTCTCCTTTTTTTACCGTGAGATCAACATTCCGGACGGCCTGTACCTCGCCGTCCGGTGTGTCAAAGCTTACCGAATAGTTTTTTAATTCCAAAACGGTTTCCTGCATGATCTTTTCCTTATTTTGTAATGGTCCAGTCTTCAATATTCCACATAACACCTACGGAATGATGTCCCAGAACACGTGTGGTATCCAGTCCGTCAAGTCCGGAAACGCCTACATAATCTCCCTGAAGATAAGCAACCAGAAGGATTCCAGGTGCCTTGGCATATGCCTTTTCGAATTCACTATATGCTTCTTTTCTGGATTCCTCAGTCTCACCGTGACGGCCTTCCTCAAGATATTTATCCACATCTGCATTGGAATAATGCATGTTGTTTCCACTTGCGTCGGTTACAAAGTTTACATATGCCATATCCGGGTCAAACTGTGTTGCATAGCCGGCAAGAAATCCATTGTATCCTGCATCCCAATCAAATTTGGTAACAAGCTTTACTTCCATTTCCACACCAGCCTGCTTCAGCATATCAGACATGACATTGGCAATATCCACACGCTCTTCTTCGTAATCACGTACCTGGATGGTAAAGTGGAATTTCTGTCCGTTTCTCTCATAGATCCCATCATCACCTTTTTTCCATCCCAGCTCTTCCATCTTCTTTGCAAAGGTGTCCAGATCATAGGAGTAGATATTGGCTTCCTTATCTGTTCCGAGAGGGTTTCTCTGGATCGGGCTGTATGCCGCCTCTCCCTGTCCTGCAAGAACACCTGCAATAATGGACTCCTTATCCAGCGCATAATTCAGAACGCCGATGGAATCTCCGTTTTCCTTCCAGAAATCTGTACTCATATCCATGGCAGCTCCACGGTAATCTGCTGTGGTAAACTCCCAGTAATTATATCCGTCCTTATCCTTGAACTGAGAAGCATAGTTGGAATTCAGCCATGCAAGATCCGCCTCACCAGACTGGAGCATGGTTGCCTTTGTAGTCTCATCCGACACTGTACGGTATACAACGGTTTCAATATTCGGAACCTTTCCGTAATAATCTTCATTTCGTTTCAGTGTGATCATTCCGCCGGTAGCATCCCAGTCTTCAAATTTATAACGGCCTGTTCCCACCGGATTCTGGTTAAAGGATGTAGTATTTATGTCCTCCCCTTCCAGAAGATGCTCTGGAAGGATTCCCATGGTAAAGTAATCCAGCATGGCAGCATCATACTGATCCAGTGTAAAGATCACAGTCTGATCATCCGGTGCCTCAATACTTGTAATGTCCTGATAGTTGCTGGTGATGCTGGCTCCCAGGGTTTCATCCTCTGTAAGCTCCTTATAGGTGTATACAACATCCTCTGCATTGAAATCTTCTCCATCATGCCACTTAACACCATCTCGAAGTTTAAAAGTATAGGTATTGGTATCCTTGTCAAAGGTATAACTCTCTGCAAGATCCTCTACCGGCTTTCCATTGGCATCATATTTCATCAGTCCTGAAAAAATAAGATCCGGAAGTTCATCATGGTTATTCAGAAGGGGATTGATCGTACTTTCTGACTCACCTGCATATACCAGAGTTTTGTTTTCTTCTGCCGCAGCTACGGTTACCGCACTGCCTGCAGCTGCTCCTGTACATGCTGCGGTCACTACTGCCAGTGTTATCGCCGCATATTTTCTGCCATAGTTGATTCCTGTTCTCTTTTTCATTCTGTTTTCCTCATCTTTCCTTATTTTCAAACCGGTTATCTACACTTCGGAATGCTTCATCACGGTTTGTATTCAAATATTTTTGACTGCATCAGAGATTGCTGTAATGGTTATTTACCTCACTTCTCACAAAGCTTCCCATACTGGTAATGCACATTAAAGTAATGACCAGAAAAACTCCCGGGATCACGATCACCCACCAGGTATTCATGATCAGTGCTTTATTTGCCAGTGAGAGCATACTTCCCCAGGAGACTACATCTGCCGGAAGCCCGAGGCCAAGAAAGCTTAATGTAGATTCCATGGTAATACAGCTGCTTATCGAAGAGATCACCACAAACATGATCGCCGAAACAAAATTCGGGATCAGATGGTGATACATCACATATCCAAAACTTCCTCCGCAGAGTCTTGCATACATCACATAATCACTGTTCCTTATCTGCCGCACTTCACTTCTTACAATACGTGCCAGTGCAAACCACCCGGTAATACCGATGATCACAGATATGCTGATCACATCATCGGCCTGAAGGACTGCTGACAGGATCAGGATCAGCAGAAGGGTCGGAATACTTCCGCACATTTCCGTAAACCGCATCAGAACTGAATCCACCTTTGGACCTGCTGTTCCGCTGATGCATCCGTAGGTAACACCGATCACAGTAATGATCGCAGCACCCAGAAGTCCGATCACCAGAGAAACCCGTCCGCCATACCAGATCAGTGAATAAATATCTCTTCCAAGCGAATCCGTTCCAAAGATAAATTCCGTTCCCGGCGGTGTATTCAGATTCTGGAGATAAAAACCTGAGGGATCATGACTTGCAACAACATTTGCAAATACACAGCCCAAAACGATCAGAAAAAGCAGGAACATGGAAAATACCGGTTTCCCCTTCAGCTTTTCCTGAAATGTTTTTTTTCGTTTTTCAGATTCATGCTGCTTCCACCCGGCGCCAACTACCTGAAAAAGCTCAGCTTCTGAAAGCTTCCGGTCAGCTACCATACCCTCACCTCCGAATCCTTCATTCTTGGATCGATCTCTTCATTGACAGTCTGTGCAACAAAGCTGCTTAAAAATACGATGAATCCCGTGATCAGCACATCGATCATCAGCAGGTTATAATCATGATATTTTGCAGATTCCACTGCAAGATTTCCAATTCCCGCATAATTGAAAACAGCTTCCACAGTTACAGTCCCACCAGTTACATGGGGTACCGAAACTGCCATGATACTCACGATCGTCGGCATTACATTTCGAAGACAATGCTTCCACAGGATCTTTCTTTTGGAAAGTCCCTTGGATCTGGCAAGAAGTACATAATCCTTCCGCACCTCATCCAGGAATTTGTTACGTATCATATATGCGTAATACCAAAGATGGCTGAAGATCATTACTACCAGCGGAAGGATCATATGCTTCATACGATTGCCGATACTATCTGCCATTCCCACATCATAGGCACCGCTGCTTGGGAACCATCCAAGATTTACACTGAAGATCAGGATCAGTACCACACCAAGCCAGAAAGCCGGCACATAATAGGCTGCTGTTCCGATCTTACAGATCAGCCGGTCGATCCACTGATCCTCATGGAGCGTACAGAATATGGCGATCAGAACTGCCAGTATAAAGATCACAATATAAGCAATTCCTCCCAGCACCAGAGTATTTCCGATCAGTGGTTTGATCACATTCATAACCGGCTGCCTGTATTTCAGCGACAATCCGAAATCACCATGGACTACATTGGTAAACCACCTTACATACTGTACCCCGATTCCCTGATCCAGTCCCAGTCTCGTTCTGGCCGCAGCCACTTCCTCGCTGGTCATCATTTCCAGGGAATCTCCGTAAAAGGACTGCAGGGGATCTCCCGGTGCCAGTCTCGCCAGCCAGAACACCACCACAGACAGCAGAAACATAACCACTGCAAGCAGAAGGATCCGTTTCAGGATCCGGATGACCAGTTTATTTTCTTTGTTCATAATTTTCCTTTCCCACTGCCCTTTACAGTTCAGACAGACATTCGCATTCCGCTCTGCTGCATGCTCATGAACACAAATCGTGGAGCGATTTGTGTTCATATTTCAAAAGCAGTTATGGCATCCAAAACCATAACTGCTTTTGAAAGGGTCGTGTTATTATTCGACAAAACATTTGTATGCACAAATAGGAGTGCGCGGAGGTTATGTGCATCACAGTGTTTTTATATTCAGCACGCGGAGTGTGCTGCTGATATTATTTTATCATTTAACAGCTTTCGGACAACCCCGGTACGGGGATATTGGACAGTCGGTTTTAGCATGGATGTGTATTCCATATAAAAAACGGGACTTTTCTGTATCAGGAACCTGTGTCCCGTGCAGAAAAATCCCGTCTGGTCTTTTGCTTTATTCTTTTATCACTTCCCGGAAATCTGAAGTCTTTCCTTCACGAATCCCAGAAACTCCTTTCCCCGTTCACTGAGCTCTTCACCTCTCCGGCAAATGCACCCGTAAACAAGTTTCTGGCCTTCTCCCGGAAATGTATATTTCACGGAGGAATATCCCGGATCACGGCCGGAAAGATCCGCACCACTGATATTACACAACTCTCCGGACCCAAGAAAACGTTCCACGATATAATCACTGTTTGTTACGACTACGGTCTCTGCCTCCACTGCGGAATGACCGTTTTCCTCTACAAGGTTCCGGTAATTATCCGGGGAAAATTCATCGGGAAATCTCTGGATCAGCCTGAGCTGGGACATATTAAAATCTCCCTCATCTGCTGTATCTGCTTTCCCTTTCCCGGTATAAATATTTACCTCGGTTTCCGTCAGCAGCTCAAATTCCAGGTAATTCCGGGAAAGAAAATACTGGAACGCCGCCAGCTGATTCTGCATCACATAGGCGAATCCCATATCATCCTGTCTGCCTTTCACACGTTTTATGATCTCATGGGTATCTGCTGCGTAAACCTGATAATGAAGATCATCGCACTTATGTGCTTCATAATACGTTACGAAGATATCCGCAAACCAGGAGCTGGGATGAAAGCATACACACAGGCTGCTTTTTGCAAGTGGCTGTGCCTGCATTTCCAGTTCATCTATATTTTCCAGGATCCTCTGCACATGGATATATGCACGCTCTCCTTCCGGTGTCAGCTCTATGCCCTTTGCATGACGGACAAACAGCTGGGTACGCATATCGTCTTCCATGGAACGGATCACCTTGCTTACATTTGACTGCGTAGTAAAAAGCAGCTCTGCCGCCTGGCTGAAGGAGCCTGTTTTGGCACAGGCCGCAAAATACTGTATCTGTTTTATATTGAGCATGATCCTACCTCTGTTTCTTTGCAAAGATCAAAAACATCGGGGTCGGATTGTAAAACTCGTCTTTTTCTGTATAAATACGTTTGCTGATACCAAGGTCAAAGGAAAATTCTTCCACACCTATACGGCTCAGCGTTTCCAGATCCCATGCCGGACGCAGAAAAGAACTGATGGGCAGCTGCCGCTTGATATCCTCGCATTCCTGCATCAGCTCATCCTGGATCTGATGATGGGCATGGTTCTCCGGAAGATCCGCAGTGTCCGCAAAGTCTGCTGCTCCGTAGTTTGCATCCAGATTTATCATCACTCCGCCCGGTTTCAGCACGCGGAACCATTCCTGATAAGCGTGTTCTGCATCCGGCAGTGTCCAGGTAAGGTTTCGGGATACGATTACGTCAAATTCCTCATCCGGGAAATCCGGGTTTTCCGCATCCATGACTGCAAACTGACAGTCTGCTTTTTCTTCCTCAGCCAGCTCTTTTGCATGGGTGATCATATCCGGTGTCAGGTCGATTCCGGTTACCTGATGGCCTTCTTTTGCAAGAAGAATGGTGAAAAACCCGGTTCCGCATCCCACATCCAGGATCCTGAGATTCTTTTTCTCCGGCAGGTGCTTCTTAAGCTCGGTCATCCATCTGCCTGCAAGGGCGCTGTGAAGTTCCGCTCTTCTCTGTTCCAGAAAGCTGTCGCTGCGCCTGGTCCAGTACTGGGCAATCCTTGTTTTACGCTCATCTTTTTCTCTTACGATATTTCCGTAGGTGATCACAGGGCCGCCTTCCACAACCTGAAGGCTTGATACCTGATAAAGGATCACACCATCCATGTCTGCACGACAGATTTCCTGTGCATTTCCCTCATAATCACGGATCTCTCCAAGATACTCATCCTGATGAACGATATCGCCTGGTTTCTTCACCGGGTACCAGAGACCGTTGACACTGGCGCACTGATAACGCACATCATCCATTTTCAGCGGATAGTACGTACTGTGGGAACGGATTCCGTTATAGACTCCGATGCTGCAGAGGATATTTCTTACATCTCTTCGCATGGAATCCACTTCCTCCCGTTCCCAGGTTCCCATACAGCCGCGTTCCAGAAGGACCGCCGGAATGTGGAAGGTACTTGCCGCATAATTGTAGGCGCCGCCTGTGCTTACATTTGACTGTACCATATATGGGACATCAACCTGCTCTGCCATCTTTCGGGAGGCTTCCACGATCTCCGGCTTTGCCACGCCTGCAAAATATACATACGGAGTCAGTTCCTCATAATCGTCACCGCCGTGAAGATCGATATAATAATCCGCCTTCCGGATCAGGGATTCTGTGATAGCTGCCGCCAGACGTTCCATCTTTGTTCCGTCCTTTTTGCCCGGGAAAACACGGTTCAGATTTTTTCCGTCCTCCCAGCTGATACTGCCTGCACGCTTCTCAAAGTCTTCCCGGTTCAGCACCTTTACCAGAACCAGCTGGCCCTTTACCTTTTCCGGCTTCAGCCGCTTCGACAGCTCGATCAGAGTCTGGATTCCCACATACTCTCCTGCATGAAGACCTGCTGTGACGAGAACGGTTTTTCCCGGATCTTTTCCACGGATGATGGTTGCCGGAAGGACAAATTCTCCATCTCCGAGCTCAAGAAAGCCTTCTGTTTTTTCTCCTGCCGCAACCGGAAGATTCAGGAAATGATCCGGCTTTACACCAGTTACCATAAACATTGGTGTGGACTGATAATTTAATCTCTCCTCCTCACTCCAGACCGTTTTCCATATTTCTGTGTCTGTGCGGATCCCAAGAAGTCCTGCTTCTCTGAGAGTTTTTACATCCCACTGGGGACGACGGATCTTTGACAGCGGTACCTGGAGGGCGATCCGCTCCATGCGCTCAATATCCGTACAGAGATAGTGATCATCCAGGCTGTTGTTTTCCACATTTTTCCGGTCGTTTTCGTAGGCCTTACGCTGCTCTTCCTCATAAAGATAACTGTACCAGTTGGCATCAAAATTCAGAAGTCTTCCTCCTACCTTCAGTACACGGACCCACTCTCTGTAAGCAACATCAGGATGCTCCAGATTCCAGGTAAGATTTCGGGAAATGACCACGTCAAAGGTATTATCCTCAAAATCCAACTTCTGTGCATCCATCCTCAAAAAGCGGATATTCCGGCAAAGATCTCCTGCATTTTCCTTTGCCTTTTCCAGCATTCCTTCCGTATAATCCACTGCATCTACATGATATCCGGCTTCTGCCAGGATCACAGGAAAAAATCCGGGGCCTGTTCCGATATCCAGGATACGGATCTCTTCCTTGGGTTTGTCCGGAAACTGACTGGTCAGCACCTTAAGCCATGCGTTTTTTTGCGTTCCTGCAAGCTCTTTATGATTCACTTCGGAGTACCCTTCTGTACGGGTGCTCCAGTAAGATTCGATTTCATCGAGAAGTTTTTCCACGTTGATTCCTCCGCACTTTTCTATTCACGTGAGGGAGATCAGGTCCCTCACAGGTCACGTTTAATGTACCAAATTGTCAGGGTATTAACAAGCCCCTGGGGGGGATTCCCAAAATTGCTCTGCTGATAAAATTCCAAATGCCACACACTGCTTCTGTACTCCTGTCCACCTTGTAATTCTCCGAATGCTGTGGTATCATCCTGGCTGTAGCAATTCAGTAATATAACCGAAATTGAAAGGATGGTTCATATACAAATGACAACACAGGAACTGGCCTATGAAGTTATCAGCCGTTTAAAAAAGGAATATCCGGATGCAGACTGTACACTGGATTATGATGATGCCTGGAAGCTTCTTGTAAGTGTCCGTCTGGCAGCTCAGTGCACCGATGCCCGGGTCAATGTAGTTGTTCAGGATCTCTATGCAAAATACCCGGATGTGGCAGCCCTGGCAGCAGCAGAGCCGGAAGCGATCGAAGCCATTGTACGTCCCTGCGGCCTTGGAAAAAGCAAAGCCCGGGACATCAGCGCCTGTATGCGCATTCTCCACGAACAGTATCACGACAAGGTGCCGGAAGACTTTAACGCACTTCTGAAGCTTCCCGGTGTGGGCCGAAAAAGCGCAAACCTGATCATGGGGGACGTATTCGGCAAGCCTGCCATTGTAACAGATACTCACTGTATCCGCCTTTCCAACCGCATCGGCCTTGTCCATGACATGAAGGATCCGAAAAAGGTGGAAATGGCTCTCTGGAAGATCATACCTCCGGAAGAAGGCAATGATCTCTGCCACCGTCTTGTCAATCATGGAAGAGAAGTCTGTACAGCGCGGACAAAGCCTTACTGTGACCGCTGCTGTCTCAATGATATCTGCGAAAAAAATGGGATCTGAATGTATGCAGTTCAATAAACCTTCAGACCTCGGAAAGGAAAAACATAATGAATTTCAAAAAACTGGAAAATAATCTCCTGGATATGATCCAGGAACAACAGGTAAAGATCGGATACATGAGCGGAGTTACCCGTTTTTATTATCCGCTGCAGTCTCTGAACCGCCTTCTTGGCACAGAGCTTACGGAAGAAGAAATGCAGCATGCAATGGAAGAATTCTCAGATCATACCTGTGACCGTCTTGGAAAAGTAACAGCTTCTTCCAAAAACGGGCGTTTCTGCATCACCCTGCCGCCTCAGGCCTCGGACTACGTTCACGAAAACCGGAAGCCGAGTGAATTTCTGGTACGCTTTATAGGCACGGTTGCCCGTCATGGCTGTACTCTGGATGAAGTGATGGACGTTTTTCATGCTTATTCCGAACATGTACACGTGGAAAAAACAACCGGAACCGGATTTGATTATCTCGTATATTTCGAAGACGGGATCCCGGATGACTACCGGTATTGTCTGTCTCTGGAGGGTGAGCATATGATCTATCATAAGTTCACACCGGAGGACTATGAGGACTTCGGATTCTAATCTCCGAACATCGGACAAGTTTCCCCCACTGCTTATTGCTTTTCGCAACCCTGCAGGAGACTCCCTTGATTTGATCAAAAAACCGCCGGTCTGCAGACAGATTTTCAAAAAGTCCTCTGCAGATCGACGGTTATTTTTATTTTCTATGCACGGAATTTCTTCTGCATCTCCCGCACCATATCTTTCCTCTTAAACAGGAACAGCCATACCAGCATCAGAAAGCTGACGCATATACAGATCAGCGACGGATACAGCACCGTTACCACACCGGCAGCCAACAGGATCACAGGGATCACTCCTCCGAAAGCTCCTGCTTCCAGAAGATAGATCATATATTCCGCCACCTCCAGCTTCTGTACCGCAGTGATCACCCACATGGAGCAGATCACAGCAAGCGCAGCCAGAGGAAGCAGATAATCCACAGACCAGCCACGCCAGCCGGTAAACACATCCCAAAGCACTCCTGCAACAGCTGCGATCACCAGCTGCCACATCTCATTCTTCAGAAGATTCCGCCGCTTCACATAAGCCACTGAAACCATCAGCCAGGTGCAGAACGCCCCTGCAGTCACAAACCAGGCCCAGCCTATATGACCATCCAGCAGATAATCGATCAGATTACATACCACAGCCAGCACAATACACAGAAATGTAAAGCTCTCAAAAAGCTTCATCTGCTGTTTCTGCTCCTCTTTTTGTCCCGGAAGATCATTCTCCCGAATTGTACAGGATACCTGCTCATTTTTCAGTCTCTCCACAAAATTCCGCTCAATATTTCCATTGGGGATCTTGGACGTAAAGCTTAAAACCATCTCATCTCCAAAAGAACAGGAACACAGCTGCAGACTGTCCGTGCTTGCAAAAAGTCCGAATCTCTGAATATATTTCCGATATTCCTCCGGCATCCGGATAATCCCCACATTGGAATAGATCGCCGTGATAGACCTCCCTCCGAGAGTCGTCCCGGCAAGAAGGAACGGGGTTTTGATCTCCAGTGGTACCAGACGCAGGATCGGATTTTTCTCCAGGCTTACCAGATCATTCAGCTTTGCTTCGATCACGTCCTTACTCAGTTCCTTTGCAAACTGCTCCTTTACGGATCTCAGAATATCCTCAAAGGCTGTATCAGGCTGAAAATAACAGCTGATCTCGATCCATCCGAAAAAATTTGCCATAGACCGGGACGGAAAATAATTTCTCAAATTTACCGGGATCATCAGACCAATGGGCTTTTTCGCCTGATTCTGAGGCACTTCTTCATGGATCGCCCAGATAAGTGCTGCCGTAAGGAAAACCGTGATCGATACACCGGCCGCTTTTGCACGGGCGTGGATCTCTTTTACCGGAACACAGACTTCCGTGATATTCATATCCTCCTGCCTGAGCTTCTCGCCTTTTAACTGGAAAGCAGGCTTCTTGGACTCTCTCTTTCTTGGCGCATCGGAGGAATAATACTGAGAAAAGCTGTCCTCCTCCATATCCCTGCCCGTAATGTTTTCATCCGGAAAAAGCTCCGGAAGCTCTGCGGATGGGTGCGTCTCCTGAAGATAATTTTTCACCAGCTCCATCAGAAAATGCATGGCTCCCGTTCCATCCGTCAGCGCATGAAATACCTCGAAATTGATCCTGTTCTTATAATAGCTCACCCGAAAAAGAAGCGTTTTTTTGTCCGGAATATAAAGTCCGCTGCAGGGTGCACCTGCTTCTTTCTTTACCACTGCCGGAATATCACGTCTCTCCAGATAAAACCAGAACAGTCCCTTTCTTAAAACTGCACGGAAAAGAGGATATTTTTCCAATGTCCTCTCCAGGGCTTCCTGCAGGTTTTCTTCTTTTATCTCTTCTTTCAGTTCACAGTAAAAACGAAATACCCTGGTGTCATTCTTTCCTGTCACCGCCGGGAACGCCAGCGCCGCATTGTCAAGTTTTCTCCACTGTGCATATTCGTTCTTCATGATGCTTTCCTTCTTCCTGTTCCTCTGTTTCCAGAAAACGATTTACATATGCAAAGCTCTCCTGCACATGCAGAAATTTGATCCCCAGTGCAAAATACCCGTGAAACGCACCTGCGATCCTGTGCACTTCCACACGATTTCCCGCTTCCTTCAGTTTTTCACCAAATGCCTCACCTTCATCCCGAAGAGGATCGAACTCAGCGGTAAGTATCAGTGTATCCGGCATATTTCGAAAATTCTTCTCCAGGATCGGCGCAAAATAGGGATTCCTCCTGTCTTCCGGACAACTCTCATAGAATTTCAGATAATCTTCCATCTTCTCCGCTGTGAGAAGATAACCGGTTCCATTTGTTTTTACGGATTCAAAAGGAGAGTCTTCCGTATAACAGTTGTTCAGTGCCGGATAAATAAGGATCTGTTTTTTTGGAAAAAAATCTCCGCGGTCTCTGGCCATCATACATACAGCCGCTGCCAGATTTCCGCCTGCACTATCTCCCATAATGGTGATACGATCCGGATCCGTATTCAGAAGAAAACGATTGGTGTAAAAAGTCTTCGCAGCTGCATAACAATCCATTAGTCCCACCGGGAAACGGTATTCCGGTGCCAGCCTGTATTCAACAGACGCCACGATCTGACCGGTAGACTGTGCCATTCTGGCACAAACCCGCTGATAATTCTCTACACTTTCCGTAACCCAGCCACCGCCATGGAAAAACAGGATCACCGGTGGTTTTTTTCCGGAAGCGGCACCGTTTTCCATGTCCTCTTCTGTTGGAAAAAACAGACGGATCGGCACTTTATAGTCTCCGTTATAAACTTCCGCATCCAGTGTCCTGTAAAAGATCCTCATAGGATCCATCTTCTTAAGATCTGCCAGCTTTCTGGAAGCCTCCACTTCGATCCCGCCATAGGAAAGAGCATGGAGCACTGTCCGCACGGCACGTGGCATAGCCGCTTCTCTCCCGGTCGGAATGCCCGGAACTATGACTGGGCGGCTTCTTCTGTTTTCTTTTCTTGTATAGATATATTTTGTTTCTGTTTCGTATCTTCCGGGAATGCAGACTTGTTTCACGCAGGTACGCCTGTAGGCAATCCTCTTCAGGATCTCATGATCTGTACGGATGATCACTTCCGTTCCCTTATAGCCCCGGATATAATATCTGTTTTCTTTCTTTTTTATACGTGGTTGTCTCAATCGCAGTAAATATTTTCTGATTACTTTTTCCTCCGTGGATTTTTCCTTTATTTTCACCTATGATAGCATCCGCAGTCTATGAGTACAAGTCATAGTAAAAAATATACTGTTGCATGATCCCACGCATTCCTCTGTATCTGCGGTTGGGAAATCCTCTTTTGTAATGCACGTCCATGACCTGACGGATGTGGGTATCTATGGGAAAAGCATCCATATGATGCAGTGCAAACAGGCAGATACATTCAGCTACCTTTTCTCCCACACCACAGAGCTTCATCAGCTCCTTCTTTGCCTGAGGGTAACGCATATCATAGATTTTTTCCAGGGAGATCTGACCGGATGCAATGGTCCTGGCCGTTACTGCGATATATTTTGCCCGGTATCCCAGGCCGCATCCTCTTAACTCCTCTTCCGTTGCCTGACTCAGCGCCTCTACAGTCGGAAAAGCGTAGTATTCCACACCTGCAGATGAATTTTTTCGCTCTCCGTACTTCCGGCAGATGGTTTCGATACATTTGCGGATACGCTTGATATTGTTCTGCTGAGATATCAGAAACGTAACGATCATTTCCCAGAGATCCTGTCTTAATATCCGTATCCCGTCTCCTGCCTTTATTGCGGCACCCAGATATTTATCCCGTGGATTAGCAGCATTCATGTAAGCTTCATAATCCGTATCCAGATCAAAATAAAGCACCCAGTAACAGATAAATTCCTCCTGAGAGCAGCAGAAATCCACCACTCCGTCTTTCTGATACATTTCCAGATACTGGTCTCCCGCCACCATGGAAAAATGTCCGTCTCCAAGCTTTCTCATCCGGAAGCACTGTCCGGAATCGCATATTTTATCAAGGCTGAAATGTTCCAGCTCTACTGTGATCATGTCTGTTCCTCTCGTAAATATTTTTCCTTATATAATGTTCTGTATTCTCTTGGTGTCATCCGGTACCGTTCCCGGAATACCCGGTTAAAAGTCCTCTGACTTTCAAATCCCGGGATCTGCACATACGCCTGTTCCACTGCAAGATTATCATCCTTCTCCTTGCGGTTTGCCCTGAGACACCGTACCGCATTTACAATATCCGGATGCACCTGCTCCTTTTTTATAACCGGGTCTTCCGGACAGCTGTTCTGAATGATATCCGCAAACTGACCAATCAATACCGGCTTTGCCCAGAGATAGACTGCTTTGTTTTCTCCCGGAGAGAACACCTGATAGTGATGGATCACATCCGGAAAGATCACTGCAAGATCTCCCTCTTCCATATGATAAAGCTCCTGTCCCATACCAAGCTCCAGAGTTCCCTCTGTGATATCGATAAACTCTATGGAGTTATGAAGATGGGGTGAAGCATGGGCTAAGGTCCGCAGATGAATATGGAGATTCTTCTTTTTTTCTTCGTATACTGGAAACATGGATTTTTCTCTCCGCAATATTTGACTACTTTTTCTGTGTTTTTGGCACGTAATGTTTCCGAGAGTTTATTATAATGCATTTGTAAGTTAAAGAAAAGAGGAGGAAAATAAAATGAAAAAAATCATAGAATTTATCAAATATGCGATCAAATGCTACATAGAGATCAATGCAAGAAATCCATACTTCCACTAAGAAGATCCACAATAATATCTGAGGTCACGGATATTTTGTGTGGATCATGCGCATGAAAAAACTGAATAAAAGTCAATAAATGACTTGTGCGAAAATAATATCACCTGGCATCATGAAGTATCTCCAAAGCCCGTTTATATCTTCCATGCAGCCGTGATATCTGTTCAGCAGACATATTTTCGCAGTCAGAAAGACGTGTTACATCAGAATTGTGGAGCAGATCAGCCTGCTTCACTTTTTTTGCGATTGCATTCTTCCGGAGCTTCCGGATATAATCGAAATAATTCATATTCTTATCTCTTGTAAGACAACGTAAGGCCTCCACAACCTCTTCCGGAAATTCTCCGGTAAGATCCTCAAATGTGATCTCTGTATCTTCTATCACATCGTGCAGAAGTGCCGTACATACACTGAGTTCATCATCCATCTGCTCCGCTACGTGAAATGGATGAAAGATATAAGGTGTCCCGCTTCGATCTGTCTGTCCATGATGTGCCTCGTACGCCACCTTCATAGCTTTTTTCGTCAAAGCTGTATAAATCATAGCTGTGCCTCCCGTCAGGTCTTTCGACCCCCCGTTCATACTCTGTATTACACAGTATAGCATCTATATTTCCTACATACAAGGATAAAAAGTTTTATATATCTATCATTTTTACTTATATACGACAATTTTCTGATTATAGCATCCCAAAAACTCTGCTGTTCTTATTTAGATCTTTCATTGGATCATGAACTCGCTTGCCCTCATTCTGAAATTGGTATATACTTACCTTGGTCAGGTAAAACTATCCATATTCATGGTATTACACGGATCACTTCATTTTAAAAAAGAAAGGAATCTTACCTATGAAATTTATATATCCCGCAGTTTTCCGTCCCACAGAGGACAAAAAATACAATGCTTTTTTTCCGGATCTTGCCTGCTGTGAAGCCAACGGTGACACGCTGGATGATGCCATCGAAAATGCCAATGCAGCTGCATACGACTGGATCTACACAGAGCTTATGGAATTTGAGGGAAAGCTTCCTCCGGTTTCCGATGAGAGCGATCTGGAGCTTCAAGAGGGAGACGTTGTCCGCAATATCTCTGTAAATATCCGTTTCCAGGATGGCTGGGACGAATAAACTCTCGTATCACAAAAACAAAGGCGACATTTAATATCATTTTCAATAAATGTCCGTGTCGAAAATGCCTGTTATGCAAAAAGCATCCGGATCGGTAATTGTCCTTTATTACCGATCCGGATGCTTTTATTATACATTTCTTCATTGTTCATGATACTGTCTGAAAAATTTACGCAGTCCGTCCAGTGCTTTTACCAGCACTTCTGTCTCATTCTCATTCAGCTCTGCGATCACCGCTTCTGTCATCTGCCTATGAAACTCCGCATGATGATGATATGCCATACGTCCCTTATTTGTAAGCTGGATAAATACCACACGCCGGTCCTTCTCACTTCGCTCTCTCTTCACATAGCCTTTTTTTACAAGACTGTTCATAGATGTTGTGAGGGAGCCTACGGTGATCTTAAGCTTGGCTGCAATGGAGGACATGTTCCCCCCTCCAAGGCCTACAGCCTCGATAATGTGCATATCATTGTTGGAAATATCTTTATATTTATCTGTGATGATGGCTTCCTCCTCCAGTCGGAGGATCTCATTGAACAGATTCACCAGCACGTCATTTATAACTTCCCGATTGTCCACTCTACCCGCTCCTGTTTCTCCGGAGCAAAAAGGCTTCTCCGGTTCTCTGTTTATGAAGCCATCGTAACATAAATATGGCATTTTTTCCACTGGATTTTTACTTTGCGGGCTACAAAATCACTGCACTTATTGCTTCTACATTTTCCGGAAACGTTCATAGCGATGTTCCAGAAGCTTCTCCGGCTCTTCTTCGCCATATTTCTCAAGAAAATCCGCAATTCCGTTTTCCAGATAACCCGCAATATCATTTATGTTCTCACGGCTTACAGGCTCTGCTTCCGGAATCACATGCTCGATCATCCCCATCTGGTAAAGGTCTGCAGCTGTGAGCTTCATCACTGCTGCTGCTTCCTTTGCCTTTTTGCTGTCTTTCCAGAGAATGGAGGCAAAGCCCTCCGGGGACAGGATGGAATAAACGGAATGCTCCAGCATCCATACCTCATCTGCCACCGCCAAGGCAAGGGCACCTCCGCTTCCGCCTTCACCGATCACAACGGAAAGCACCGGCACTGTGAGACCTGCCAGTGTATAGAGATTTTTTGCAATGGCTTCACCCTGTCCACGTTCCTCAGCTTCCAGCCCGCAGAATGCGCCTGGTGTATCTACAAGGCAAATCACCGGACGGTGAAATTTCTCTGCCTGCTGCATCAGGCGCAGGGATTTCCAGTACCCCTCCGGAGATACCATTCCGAAATTCCGGGTAATGTTTTCCTTTGTACCCTCTCCTTTTTCCTGTACAAGGACAGTTACCGGCTGTCCGTGGAAAAATGCCACACCACCGATCACTGCCGGATCATCCCCGCAGTGACGGTCTCCGTGAAATTCCATGAAATCGTCAAAAAGCGCTTCGATGTAGTCCTTTCCTGTAGGACGTGTTTTGGCTCTGGCAAGCTGAACATGTTCCCAGGGAGTGAAATCTCCGGATGGAACGAAGTCCGGCCAGATCCTATTATCTTCCTCAACAGTTTTCATCGATTCCTGATTGTCAGACTTGAACCCATTTTTAAGGTCCGTATTATCGGACTGTACATTATTTAGGACTTTATCCTGATGTAATCTCAGAATATCCGCCAATACGATCCTCTGCTCCTCACGCTTTACGATCTTGTCCACAAAGCCGTGTTCCAGAAGAAATTCCGCTCTCTGGAAGCCTTTGGGAAGCTTTTGCCCGATGGTCTGTTCGATCACTCTGGGACCTGCAAAACCGATCAGCGCTTTCGGCTCTGCCAGGATAATATCTCCCAGCATAGCAAAGCTTGCCGTCACGCCGCCTGTTGTCGGGTCTGTGAGAACCGGCACATAAAGAAGTCCGGCATCGCTGTGCTTCCGGATGGCCATACTGGTTTTTGCCATCTGCATCAGGGAAACCAGGCCCTCCTGCATTCTGGCACCGCCGGAACAGATATAGAGGATTACCGGCAGCTTCTCCTCTGTGGCACGTTCAAAAGCCCGCGTGATCTTTTCCCCCACGACTTCTCCCATACTGGACATCATGAAACGACAGTCACAGACACCAAGTGCCACAGATGTCCCTTTTATAGTACACTTTCCGGTAACTACAGCCTCATCAAGCCCTGTCTTTTCACGAAGCCCCTGAAGCTTTTCTTCGTAGCCTCTGTACTGAAGGGGATTCTGTTCTTCCATGTGAGCATCCCACTCCACAAAGCTCTTTCTATCTGCGATCATTTTGATCCGACGATAAGCGGGTACATGGAAATAATTTCCGCAGTGGGGACAGATGTATTGATTCTGCTTTACCTCGTCTACAAAAACCGCCGCTTTGCAGACGTTGCATTTACGCATCAGGTTATCCGGCACCTCCGGAGTGTTTTCCTGTTCCTCACCCCGGATATCCCTGACTGTTTTTTTGAACATGTGCTTAATTCTCATTGATCTTCACTCCCGCAATGATATGGCTGGCAAGAAAGCCAGTGTCAAAGTTTCCGGACTGATAATCCTCATCTTTCAGGATTTCGTACTGATAGTCAATATTTGTATCGATTCCGTCAATGATCACCTCACCAAGAGCACTCTGCATTTTTGCAATGGCTTCTTTCCGGTTACCTGCATGAACGATCAGCTTCGCAAGCATGGAATCATAATATGGCGGGATCTTACAGCCGTTATACACACAGGTATCCACACGGATCCCGTTTCCTCCCGGAAAATGCGCTCCCTGGATAGTTCCCGGCGAAGGGCGGAAATTTTTCTGGGGATTTTCAGCATTGATCCTGCACTCAATGGCGTGTCCCTGGATCCGGACATCCTCCTGAGCGATCTCAAGAGACATTCCGGAAGCGATCTTCAGCTGCTCCTTTACAAGATCGATACCTGTTACCCACTCTGTCACCGGATGCTCCACCTGGATCCTTGTATTCATTTCCATAAACCAGAATTTTCCATCCGGTTCCAGAAGAAATTCGATCGTTCCCGCATTTACATAACCGGCTGCTTTCGCCGCCGTCACCGCCGCATGACCCATTTTTTCTCTTAATTCCGGAGAAACTGCAGCACTTGGAGATTCCTCGATCATCTTCTGATGATTTCTCTGGATGGAGCAGTCACGCTCTCCCAGATGGATCACATTTCCGAAGCTGTCCGCAAGGATCTGAAACTCAATATGTCTCGGATTTACCACGAAATGTTCAATATACATGGTACCGTCGCCAAAAGCGATCTCAGACTCTTTTCTGGCGGTTGCATAGGCTTCCGGAAATTCCTCCGGTGTGTTTGCCACACGCATGCCTTTTCCGCCGCCGCCAAGAGCTGCCTTGATAATCACCGGATAACCGATCCTCTCAGCTTCCTTAAGACCGGTTTCAATATCCTCCACATCCCCTTCGCTGCCCGGAACTACCGGAACACCAGCTGCGATCATGGTGCTTCTTGCAATTTTTTTGTTGCCCAGCATACGGATGACCTTTGATGGAGGACCCACAAATGTGATCCCGCATTTTTCACAGAGCTCCGCAAATCTGGCATTTTCAGAAAGAAAGCCAAATCCCGGATGAATGGCATCCGCACCGGAAACCATGGTTGCACTGATGATCTGTTCCATATTCAGATAACTCTGTGCAGATGGCCCCGGTCCGATACAGATTGCTTCGTCCGCCAGCTGTGTGTGAAGGCTTTCCTCATCTGCCTCAGAATAAACCGCCACTGTGGCAATTCCCATTTCTCTGCAGGCACGGATAATACGCACCGCGATCTCGCCTCTGTTGGCGATCAGTAACTTTCGAATCATACAATCACCTTACCCGATCATAAATGTAAGCTCAGCCTCTACGGCAACCTCGCCATCCACAGATGCCACTGCAGAACCAATGCCTACAGGACCCTTTCTGCGGATGATCTTTGTTTCAAGACGGAGCTTGTCTCCCGGAGCTACCTTTCTGCGGAATTTACACTTGTTGATGCCTCCGAAATAAGCGGTTTTTCCCTTCATGTCCTCCAGGGAAAGAATGGCTACCGCACCCACCTGTGCCAGCGCTTCTACCATCAGAACACCCGGCATTACCGGCTCCTGGGGAAAATGTCCCCGAAAAAAATCCTCGCGGAAGGTCACACATTTATATCCGACAGCAAATTCACCCGGCTCATAATCTTCAATATAGTCCACAAGCAGAAACGGATGTCTGTGTGGAATGATCTCCTCGATCTGTTTTACATCAAGATGCTTCATTCTCTATCCTCCTGAAACAATAATTTTTCTTATTCTCTGATTCTGATCTGAAGGTACTTATCGGATACGGAAAAGCTTCTGACCGTATTCTACCGGCTGTCCGTTCTCCACATAGATCTCTGCGATCTCGCCGTCAAAATCACTTTCGATCTCATTCATCAGCTTCATAGCTTCCACGATTGCAAGAACCTGTCCTTTTTTTACCTTGTCTCCCACCTGAACGTAAGGCGGAAGATCCTGTGACGGTGCAGCATAGAAGGTTCCTACCAGCGGAGATGTTACCAGGCTGCCTGTCTGATCTTCCCCGCTCTGTGGTACGTTTTCCGACTGCTCAGTACCTTTCACTCCCTGTGCTTCTGCCACAGTTTTTCCTGTCACTGTCACTGCCATTTCATCTGTTGAAGCCGGTACCACAGGATCTTTGCCTGCCACCGGTGCTGTATTCACTGCCCTGCGGACTTTTCCACCGGTCATTCCTACTGCCGGAATGTTTTCCACAGTTTCTCCTATAACCCCCTGGATGATCTGTGGCTTTCCATGCTCCATACTTAAGGTCAGATCTGCTGTCTCATATGTAAAGGCAGTAAGCTCTGATGCAGATACGTGATCAATCAGTTCAAGGATCTGGTTAAATTCCATAGCTTCAGTCCTCCTCATACTTCTTTACAAGCAATGTTCCGTTGTGTCCTCCAAATCCAAGGGAATTGCTCATTGCATAACGAACTTCCTGTTTTGCCGGAGCGCCGATCATATAGTTCAGATCAAGCTCCTCCTCTGTTTCTGTTGTTCCCACTGTCTGATGGATAAATCCGTCCAGAATGGATTTTACGCATACGATAAACTCAACAGCTCCTGCTGCGCCAAGAAGATGGCCCACCATGGATTTTGTGGAATTGATCTTTACATCCTTGGCAGCGTCCTTAAACGCAAGCTTGATAGCTCTTGTTTCAAACAGGTCATTGTGATGTGTTCCGGTTCCGTGTGCATTGATATAATCTACCTGCGCCGGTGCAACACCTGCTTCCTTCATGGCATTTTCCATAGCACGTGCGGCGCCGCTTCCGTCCTCGGCCGGAGATGTGATATGGAAAGCATCTGCAGTTGCACCGTATCCCACAACCTCTGCCAGGATATTGGCATTTCTCTTTTTGGCATGCTCAAGCTCTTCCAGAACAACCACACCTGCACCCTCGCCCATAACAAAACCGCCTCTGTCTTTATCAAACGGAATGGATGCACGCAGCGGATCCTCACTTGTGCTCAGTGCAGTAAGGCTTGCAAAGCCTGCGATACCGATAGGGCAGACAGCTCCCTCTGTACCACCGGCAAGCATTACATCTGCATCACCATACTGAATGGCACGGAAAGCATCTCCGATACAATGTGTTCCTGTCGCACATGCCGTTACCACGTTGGTGCATTTTCCTTTTGCGCCGGTAGCGATAGAAACATTTCCGGCTGCCATATTTGTGATCATCTTCGGAACAAGAAGCGGATCCACTCTTGAAGGACCTTTTTCCATAAGCTTCTTCTCATTGGTCTCGGTAGCCTGAAGACTTCCCACACCGGAGCCGATGATAACGCCTACCATGTACGGATCTTCCTCTTCCATCTTAAGCCCGGAATTTTCCACTGCTTCCAGTGCAGCTGCTACCGCATACTGGGAAAAAGGCTCCATTCTTCTTGCAGTTCTCGGATCCATGCGATCCTTTGCCACAAAATCTTTAAGCTCTGCTGCCAGTGTTGCCTTGTATCCGGTCGTATCAAAACGGGTGATCGGTCCGATCCCCACCTTTCCTTCTTTTACTCCGTTCCAGAAGCTTTCCACATCATTTCCGATCGGTGTTACTGCTCCAAGTCCTGTTACTACTACTCGTCTTTTCATCAATCTATCCTCCTGACTCCGGGGAGCCTTCTTTACATTGCCATTCCGCCGTCTACGCGAAGTACCTGTCCTGTGATGTAACGTGCACCGTCTGATGCCAGAAATGCAGCTGCCTTTGCCACGTCTTCTGTTGTTCCCATGCTTCCCATGGGGATAGATGCCGCAATATTTTCTTTTACTTTGTCAGAAAGCACGTCCGTCATGTCTGTTTTGATAAATCCCGGTGCAATGGCGTTGACCGTGATCCCTCTGGATGCCAGCTCCTTTGCAGCGGATTTTGTAAGACCGATGATCCCGGCTTTGGATGCCGCATAATTGGCCTGTCCTGCATTTCCACGAAGGCCTACCACCGATGAAAGGCTGATGATCCGGCCGCTTCTCTGCTTCAGCATCATTCTGGACACATGACGGATGCAGTTGAAGGTTCCTTTCAGATTGATGTCAACAACTCTGGAAAAATCTGCCTCACTCATTTTCATGAGAAGTCCGTCCTTCGTAACTCCGGCATTATTTACCAGGATATCAACACGTCCGTATTTTTCTGCAACAGCTTTGAAAAAAGCTTCACATGCATCAAAATCTGCCACATTGCACTGCAGGATATCTGCCTGGCCGCCGGCTGCCTCGATCTCTGCTTTTGTTTCCCGGGCTTTTTCTTCTGAGCCGTTATAATTGATCACTACAAGGTTTCCTGCTTTTGCAAGCTCCAGGGCGATGGCTTTCCCGATCCCACGTGCACCGCCTGTTACAACTGCGATTTTTTTCTCTGACATATGAATTCCTTTCTGATGTTATGCGGTCATCCGTGATCCGCATTTGTTACCTGGCATTTCTGTCTGCTGCACTATGCCTGCTTTATTTTTGATTCTTTATCTTTTTTTCCAATATTTATACCAATTCCCGGCAGACTTTTTCCATGTCTTCTATGGTCTGGATGCTATATACTTTTACATTTCTGTCGATCTTTCTCATAAATCCGGCAAGGGTTCTTCCCGGTCCGATCTCAACAAATGTATCTACTCCCTGACGGATCATATTTTCCACACTCTGCTGCCAGCGCACGGAAGAAGAAATCTGTTTTTCCAGAAGTGCTTTTGTTTCCGCCGGATCTTCCACATACTCTGCGGTCACGTTTGTCACATACGGGATTTTAAGTTCATGAAGTGTGACACCCTCCAGAACCTTTCCCAGTTCTTTTCCTGCAGTGGCAAGCATTGCGGAGTGGAACGGTCCGCTGACATTTAACGGGATCACTCTTCTTCCTCCGGCTGCCTTCAGCTTTTCAGAGGCTTCCGCAACTGCCTCCGCAAGGCCTGTGATCACGATCTGGCCGGGACAGTTGTAGTTTGCAATGCTTACATCTGCAATGTCTGCAAGCACTTCCTCGATCTTCTCTGTCTCCATTCCCATAACTGCTGCCATGCTTCCCTTACCTGCCGGAACTGCCTGCTCCATAAGGATTCCCCTTTTTCTCACGGTAGTAACAGCATCCTTCAGCTCCATGCCGCCGGCAGCTTCAATAGCGCAGTACTCGCCAAGGCTTAATCCTGCAGTTACATCTGGATGAAGTCCCATCTCCTCTACCACCTTCTCCATGGCAAGACAGGTAGTGACCAGTGCAGCCTGTGTATATTCAGTCAGGTCAAGCCTGTCATTTTCTTCAAAGCAAAGTGCTTTCATATCCAGATCCAGCCACTCACCGGCAGAGTCGAAAACATCCTTTGCTGTATCGTATTTCTCATAAAAATCTTTTCCCATTCCGGCCTTCTGTGCACCCTGGCCCGGAAAGATGAATGCTGTTTTTCCCATTTATTATTCCTCCACAAGAAAACTGTTTTTCTTTACAGTCTCTTTTGTCTCTCTGATCAGTCTTGCCATCAGCTCCTTACAGGTCGGTACATCCTTTACCATACCTGCGATCTGTCCGGACATAACGCTTCCGGTTTTTACATCGCCGTCAACAACAGCCTTCCTGAGGCCACCAAGTGTCAGCATTTCCAGTTCTTCAAAGGATGCACCTGCAGCTTCTTTCTCCAGATATTCCTTTGTCATAGGGTTTCTTAAGGTACGGACCGGATGACCTGTAGTACGGCCGGTTACTCTTGTGTCGATATCCCTGGCTTTCAGAAGGAATTGTTTGTAATTCTCATGTACGTGACATTCCTCTGTTGCCACAAATCGGGTTCCCATCTGTACGGCTTCTGCACCTAGCATAAAGGCTGCCGCGATCCCACGACCGTCTGCAATTCCACCTGCTGCAATTACCGGGATCTTTACTGCATCCACAACCTGCGGTACCAGCGCCATAGTGGTTGTCTCACCGATATGTCCGCCGGACTCAGTTCCCTCTGCTACCACTGCATCTGCGCCACAGCGCTCCATTCTTCTTGCAAGAGCTACAGATGCAACAACCGGGATTACCTTTACTCCGGCAGCTTTCCATGCTTCCATGTATTTTTCCGGGCTTCCGGCACCGGTTGTTACTACCTTGATCCCTTCTTCTACTACGATCTTCGCAACCTCATCGGCACTTGGACTCATCAGCATGATGTTTACACCAAAAGTCTTATCTGTCAGTTTTTTCGCCTCACGGATCTGCTCACGCACCCACTCTGCCGGTGCATTTGCCGCCGCGATCAGTCCCAAGCCGCCTGCCTCGGATACTGCTGCCGCAATGTGATGATCTGCCACCCAGGCCATACCGCCCTGGATGATGGGATATTCAATACCAAGTAATTCTGTAACTCTTGTTTTCATCTTTTACCTCCGGAAAATTAAATCAAGCGAATAAAAGCATCCGCGGTTTATTTGGATCAAGCGGATAAAAACATCCGCATTCACTACGTAGCCTTATTTTAACAATTCATTAACAAGGGCTTTAATACTCGATCAGGCTTGCTCCGTACGTCAGTCCGCCGCCGAAGCCTGCAAGGACCATTCTGTCACCCCGCTGCAGTTTTCCGCTTTTTTTCATCTCATCCAGGAGGATAAGAAGACTTGCGGAAGAAGTATTGCCGTATCTGTCCATATTCATAGGGAACTTGGAAATGTCTTCGCCCAGCCGCCTTGCTGCGGAACGGATGATCCTCTCATTTGCCTGGTGGAGAAGATAATAACTGATATCTTCACAGGAAACCTGCTCTCGGGAAAGAAGCTCCTTCACAGCCTCCGGTACCTTGCTCACGGCAAAGCTGAACACTTCCTTTCCGTTCATCTGTATGTAGGTTTCCTTTGCCTTCGGATCATTTTCATAACGGATCTGATTTCTGCTCTGTAAGGTAAGTGCACCGCCTTTTTTTCCAATGGAATGGGTTACCTGTGCATAGCTTCCACCCTCTTCTGCTCTCAGCACGACTGCTCCCGCACCATCCCCGAAAAGAATGCAGGTGCTACGATCTGTCCAGTCCGTTAAACCGGACAGTTTTTCCGCTCCGATCACAAGGGCATTCCTATATATTCCCTGGGCCAGGTATGCCTGCGCAGTGTTCAGTGCCAGAAGAGATCCTGTGCAGGCGCCGTTCAGATCAAAACAGGTAGCCTTTTCCGCTCCGAGCCGCTCCTGCACCCCACATGCCACACAGGGCATGATCTCTGTTGGAGAAATGGTTGCCACAAGGATCAGATCGATTTCTTCTGCCTTCATTTCTGCGTCTTCCAGAGCTTTTAATGCTGCCCCCGCTGCCATCGTCACAGTATCTTCGTCCTCTTTTGCAATATGTCTCTGTACCACACCGGTTCTTTCCCGAATCCACTGATCACTGGTTTCCACCATCTTTGCCAGATCGTTGTTATCCCACACTCTGTCCGGTGCCCACGAACCGGTTCCACATATTTTACCTGTCATATTTTTCTCCATGATATCTGTCTTAAATCAGTCTGTATAAATCTGTACTGCTGTTCTCTGAATTATCTTTTATCTTAAAATATTTTGATTATCAAATTATATCATCATAAAAGTATTTGTCAAGAAGGAATTTTTGAGCATCCTTTTATGAAAAAAATAACAGCTGCCCCAGGCGTGGAGTATTGGTCTCTCCTCTGTCCTGTGACAGCTGTCTTATTTTTTTCAGACAGGTATTGTATTTATGGTTATTGCATTTATAGTTATTGCCTTCATAATTTTACTTCATCGCCCACTGTACCAGGCACACCACACCAATCTGCACCAGCAGTATCACCGGTACACCAATTGCAAATCTGGCTTTTCGGGTTTTGTGGTGAAAAAATCTCATGCCAATGATCGCCCCGACGCTGCCACCGATGACAGCACTTAAGATCAAGGTCTTCTCCGGGATCCGCCATTTATTACGACGGGCTTTCTGCTTGTCAACTCCGAAAAGCACAAAGGCCAGGATATTGACTGCAAGCAGATAATAATATATGTAATCATTCATGATAGCTCCCTCCGGGCTCTGTGTCCTGTATTTCGGACAGTAACCGATTTATGTATTCATTGCAGTTTGATGATCAGCACCGGTATGGGCGGATCATTAGGCCGGTTTGCATATTCCGACAGGATCACCAGATATTTATGAGGATCCAGCTGACGGATAAACGCAAGCATCTCATCCCGTTCCTGATATCCCGTATCCCCGCCACTGTAAATGCAAAGTGTCATAAGTCCGCCTTTTTTCAGAAGCTTAAGTCCGCTTTCTACCGCTCTTTTGCTGCTGTCTGCTCTGGTCGCCACCGAATGGTCTCCGCCGGGAAGATATCCCAGATTAAAGGTGATGCAGGACACGGTTTCTTCTTCTGCATAAATATCCATATTCTCATGAGACTCCAGAAGAAGCTGATAATTTTCCGGACAGTTATCTCTTTTCAGTCGCTCCTTCGTATGTTCCAGTGCCTGCTTCTGAATGTCAAAAGCCAGAACCCGTCCCCTTTTTCCTGCAAGCTGGCTTAACAGAGCCGTGTCATTGCCATTTCCCATTGTTGCATCGATACAGATGTCTCCCGGCATGACCTGCTGCCGTATAAAATGCTGCATGTATGCAGTGATCTGAAGATTTTTCATTTAAAAATCCTTTCAAAATTCTCTTACAGTTCATGATAATACGGACAGATATCCTCATAATGTCCATCCTTCATACGGAACCCCTTCGGGATCACGCCAAGCTGAGTAAATCCAAGTCTCTCATAAAGATGTCTTGCAGGAACATTGCAGGACACAACCGCATTAAACTGCAGGACACCAAAACCATGCTCTTTTCCCCGGGTCAGACAGTCGGATACCAGCTTTTCTCCAATGTGAAGTCCTCTGGAATCTCTGCTTACCGCATAGCTGGCGTTACAGATATGACCGCATCTTCCGATATTATTCGGATGAAGAATGTAAAGTCCGTAAACTTTTCCGCTTTCCGCATCTACTGCTGCAGCTGTATAGGTCTGTTCTGAAAAAAAAGCTTTTCCTGTCTCTTCGTTAAGGCATTCTTCCTGTGGAAAAGCCACACCGTCTTCTACAACCTCATTCCATATCCGGATCAGATCCGGAAGATCTTTTTCTTCGTATTTTCTTACTGTAACATTCATGATGATCTTCTCCTCTATTTAAGCAGCTCCACATTCCGTCCATTTCTTCGGATCACACCCTCATCCGAAAGATTTTTGATCTCCCGCATCATGGCACTACGGTCCACACTTAAGTACTGGGCCAGTGCGGTATAGGACATGGGCAGCTTGAATTTCCCGGCATTTTTTTCCGCAGCCAGAGAATGCAGATAAGCTATCAGCTTCTTCCTGGTGGAGGATCGTGAAAGCATGTATATCCGATCCGTCTGCTGCCTGGAACGTAGGGCTGTCATCTGCAGAAGATTACTGACCATCTGGCTGTGATGATGACAGGCATTTTCACAGCGCTTGATCACATGCTCATAATCAATAAACAGCACCTTCGTCACGGTAGTAGCACATACATAATAATGCTGGGAATCTGACGGAAGCAGAAACGGTTCGCCAAATACACTGTCCCTATTCAGTTCATCGATGACATACTCATTTCCATCCTCGTCACAGCAGTAGAGAACTGCTCTTCCCTCCTGGATCAGACCGATCTTTTTCATGGAGCTGGAATATTCCATGATGGTTTCTCCATTCTGAAAAACTTTCTCCCGGACTTTAAAGCAGACACGCATTCTTTCCTGTTCTTCGGGCAAAATATCCGTAAATAAAGTGATATGCTCCATAAATTTTCCTCCCACCGGCAAAATACTCTTCCGCATATCTGTACTTTCCTCTTTGTATACAAGACTATGTAAGAGGACTCTCAAAGCAACTATCCGCATTTTATTTTGCTGCATGTTTCTGATTTTATACCAGCACGAAAAAAATGTAAAGTCTGGAAATTTTTCCTGTTTTGTTGTATTTGCAACAGTTTTTGCCATCAATTTCTGTTATATTTTTATCAAAGTTAAGAAACAAACAAATCACTGAAGCATATAAATAAATCCACCATAGAAAGAAAAGAGGAATCGCTCATGAAAATCACAGATACCATCAAATATGTAGGCGTTAATGATCATCAGGTTGACCTTTTTGAGGGCCAGTACAAAGTTCCGAACGGCATGTCCTACAACTCCTATGTGATCCTGGACGAAAAAATTGCGGTTATGGATACGGTAGATGCAAATTTTACTCACGAATGGCTTGATAATATCCAGAAAGTTCTGGGTGACCGGAAACCGGATTATCTGATCGTACAGCATATGGAACCGGATCACGCAGCCAACATCGCAAACTTCCTGAAGGCTTATCCGGACACCATCGTTGTTTCCAACAAAAAAGCCTTCGCCATGATGCAGAACTTCTTTGACCTGGATCTGGAAGGTCATCAGATCATCGTAGATAACGGCGGAACCCTTTCCCTTGGAAAACACGATCTGACTTTTGTATTTGCACCGATGGTTCACTGGCCGGAGGTTATGGTCACTTATGACAGCACAGAAAAGGTTCTTTTTTCCGCAGACGGCTTCGGAAAATTCGGCGCCCTGGATGCAGAGGAACCATGGGACGATGAGGCAAGAAGATACTATATCGGCATCGTTGGAAAATATGGTGTGCAGGTGCAGAACCTTCTGAAAGTAGCCGCAGCTCTGGATATCCAGACCATCTGCCCGCTCCACGGACCGGTTCTTACTGAAGATCTTGGACATTATATCAGCCTCTATGATACCTGGTCTTCCTACACACCGGAGGATGACGGAATCGTGATCGCCTACACTTCTGTATACGGTCATACAAAAATGGCCGTTCAGCAGTTGGCCGATAAATTCCGCAGCAAAGGATGTCCAAACGTTGTTGTCTATGATCTTGCAAGAGACGATATGTCCCAGGCACTGAGCGATGCTTTCCGTTACTCCAAGCTGGTTCTCGCAACCACCACATATAATGCAGGCATCTATCCGTTTATGAACGACTTTATTACCCGTCTGACAGAGCACAACTTCCAGAACCGCACGGTAGGACTGATTGAAAACGGAACCTGGGCACCGCTGGCAGCGAAGGTTATGAAAGAAATGCTTTCCAAATGCAAAAAGATCAGCTGGCTGAATACCACAGTTAAGATCATGTCTGCAGTAAATGAAGAAAACCGCAGGCAGATGGAAGCTATGGCTGATGAGCTCTGCCAGGAATACATTGCAAAAAGCGATGATCTTGCCAACAAGAATGATATGACTGCTCTGTTCCGCATCGGTTACGGCCTCTATGTGGTAACCTCCAACGATGGCAAAAAGGACAACGGTCTGATCGTCAATACCGTTACACAGCTTACCGACAACCCATATCGCGTGGCTGTCAACATCAACAAGGCAAACTACTCTCACCACGTGATCCAGCAGACCGGTATCATGAACGTAAACTGCCTGTCCACAGATGCTCCGTTCTCTGTTTTTGAGCAGTTCGGCTTCCAGTCCGGCAGAAGCACCGATAAATTTGCCGGACAGAAAGTAAACCACTCCGACAACGGCCTGGTATTCCTGGACAAATATATCAATGCTTTCATGTCCCTGAAGGTAGAAAACTATGTGGATCTCGGCACTCACGGAATGTTCATCTGCAGCGTCACAGAGGCCCGTGTCATGAGCGATCAGGATACCATGACTTACACCTACTACCAGAAACATGTAAAGCCAAAGCCACAGACCGAGGGCAAAAAAGGCTGGGTATGCAAAGTCTGCGGATACATCTATGAAGGCGATGAACTTCCGGAAGATATCATCTGCCCGCTGTGCAAGCATGGCGCTGTGGATTTTGAGCCGATCGAAGGATAAGACTGAAATCCCCATAACATAAATTGATTTAATCCGGTTACAGCTCCCTTATTTTTACAAATTATAAACCACAAAAAAGACAGGTTTCTGAGGTGGCCTGTCTTTTTTGTATTATCATCCAATGTCTTCGCAGCGTCTTTCACCAAATTTATTCTTACAACAGATCAGACACTCACGCTCTGTATTTCTGCAGGAATCCTGAAATTTACGGATCATATGCCTTTTATTTATTTCATCAGTCTGATAACCTGCTCTGCAGTATCTGCCAGATTCTGCTTGGCATTCTCATTTTTCATGGCCTCCTCCAGAGTTACCACTCCGCGGAGGATCGGGAAAAAGGCATCGATCCCTGCATCGTTGCAGGCTCTTGCGTCACGCTGTACGGCACCTGCAAAGGCGATCACTTTTTTGCCATATTTCTTTGCAAGCTTTGCAACACCTACCGGCGCTTTTCCCATGGCTGTCTGTCCATCCATACGTCCCTCACCTGTGATCACAAGATCCGCGTCTTTGATGTAGTCCTCAAGTTTTGTCTCATCCAGCACGATGTTGATCCCGGATTCCAGGACTGCATCGGTAAAGGTCAGGAATGCAAATCCCATTCCGCCGGCAGCACCTGTTCCCGGATACTTTGGATCTGCTTTCGGAAAACGCTCCTTAGCAAGCTCTGCGTAAGCACCCAGCCACTGATCCATGTCCTGGATCATCTCCGGCGTAGCACCCTTCTGCGGTCCGTAGATGGAACTGCATCCAAGCTCTCCGCAAAGAGGATTTGTGACATCACAGGCAACACGGAATTTACATTCTGCAAGCTCCGGGATCACATAGGCATCTGTGATCTCTGTGATGTCTTTCAGGCCTCTTGCTCCCGGAAGGACCTGCTTTCCGTCTTTATCCAGAAATGCATAGCCAAGTGCCTGAAGCATTCCCACACCACCGTCATTGGTGGCGCTTCCGCCGATACCCACAATAAATCTGCGGCAGCCTTTTTCGATGGCGTCCTTGATCACCTCACCGACACCGTAGGTTGTGGTATAAAGAGGATTTCTTTTTTCGTCCGGCACCTGCGTGATCCCTGCTGCACCAGCCATTTCGATCACTGCGGTCTTTGTGCTTTCGATGATGCCATACTCACAGATCACCGGCTCGCCAAGAGGCCCCGTAACCTTTACGTGCTCTGTTTTTCCGTTCATTCCTGCGACAAGGGCTTCCACGGTTCCCTCTCCACCGTCTGCCAGTGGTCTTACCTGAACTTCTGCGTCCGCATCCACACGATGGATACCTTCAGCAGCTGCAAAGCCTGCCTCCATGGATGTCATACTGCCCTTAAAAGAATCGATCGCTGTTACTACCTTCATTTTATTTTCCTCCTGTATGATTTTTATGTAAAGCTGATATCCGTACTCTCCGTTCTATCATTCCGTGTACCGGAAACGTGAAATGTTCATTTACGTGTCAGGCGGATATTTTCTGCGCAGCTCTGCAGCCAAATAACTGTTCTGCTGTTTGGTTATCAGCTGTCCCCGGATGAAAAGAACCTTCTGTGAACTTATTTTTCCCTGGAAATGTCTCTGGCTGATGCCGCAGAGAAGCTTTTTCTCCACAAAAATACTCTTCAATATAAATTAAACCACATTTATAAAAAATGTGGTCTCAATCCCCGAAAATTCCGGGACGCTGTTCTGTTGTATCTGGCACTGGAGCTGGAATGAACCGGCTATTTCACTATTCTCTCACATGAAAGCCAAACTCCTCCTCCAGTGGGATTTCCCTTGCTTCAATCCCCTCGATCTCCACAAAGCTCTGCTGAGAAAGGCGTTCTACCATCTCCCGGATTTCTTCTCTGGTTCCCTGTACTTCCATTTCCACACGATCATCCCAGAGATTCCGTACCCAGCCGGTCAGTCCCATGGACTGTGCAATATAATAGGAGCGGTAACGAAAGCCTACTCCCTGTACTCTTCCTGAAAAATAAAAATGTTTCCGAATCTTTTCCATCTGGCACCTCATATTTTCTGTCTTAACTATTCTGTCTCTGTATCTCCACCCGAAATTCTCCCGCATCCGCCGCAGGAATATCATAACCAGATTATATAATATTTCTTTATAAATTGTAAAGTTATATCCTTCTATCTATTGGAAACTATAATCATCTGCGTTATAATGGTTTTTATCAGAATAAAAAGAAATTTACTTTCTTTTGCAGAAAATATTTTCAACAAAATTTAACATCAGGAGGTAATGATCATGAATGAAAGCATCAAAAACCTGTTAGAACGCAGAAGCATCCGCGCCTACAAAAAAGAGCTTGTTCCGAAAGAAACTCTGGATACGATCCTGGAGGCGGGAGAATATTCCCCCAGCGGCATGGGACAGCAGAGCACTCTTATGGTAGTGACACAGGATCCGGAGCTGGTTGCAAGGCTTTCCAAAATGAACGCAGCTGTTATGGGCAGCACCTCAGATCCGTTCTACGGCGCCCCAACTGTGATCATTGTCTTTTCCGACAGCAAAATGGGCACCTGTGTGGAAAACGGAAGTCTTGTGATGGGAAATCTCATGAATGCCGCACATGCTCTCGGCGTGGACTCCTGCTGGATTCACCGTGCAAGAGAAGTTTTTGACTCCGAGGAAGGAAAAGAGCTGAAGAAGCAGTGGGGTGTTCCGGAGGAATATATCGGCGTGGGCCACTGTGTTCTTGGATACCGTGACTGTGAGTATCCAACAGCCAAACCGCGTAAAGATGGTTTTGTGATCCGTGTGTGATCGGCTTGCAGAATAAAATTTCCACTGCCAAAAACTTTTAATGTAAATAAAGATCTGACAGATTCCTGCATGATACGCATCGCTACGTATCTGAGAATACACAGGGAAACAACCCTCCGGTATCATAAATACCAGAAGCTTTTCCCGTCTTCTCCGGCAGTGATCTGTCAGATTTTATTTTCTCTTATTTCAGTGCTTTATCCTTATATCTAGAAATCTCCTCCAGATATTTTTTCCCAAGGGCACTGATGTTAACACCCTTTCTGGCAACATAACCGATTGTCATGATCTCATCGGAATCCAGCTTCACAGCACAGTAATCGGAACCATTAAGATCCTCACAGATAATACCGGAGCATAAGGTATATCCATTCAGTCCTACCATCAGGTTCAGCATAGTAGCCCTGTCATCGGCTTTGATCAGCCGTTTGTATTCATAGGTGCTCAAAACCTCCTCAGCAAAATAAAAAGAGTTATTTCCTCCCTGTTCAAAGGACAGACACGGATATTCCTTCAGTTCTTCCAGCGTGATCTTCTCACGCTTCGCCAGAGGATGCCCCTTCCACATATAAACGTAGATCCGACAGTTGAGAAGTTCGTGAAACTCCAGACCATACTCGTGAAACATTTTTGTAAGTACCTTACGGTTAAAATCATTTACGTAGAGGATCCCGATCTCACTCTTGAAATTACGGACATCCTCGATGACCTGATGCGTCTTGGTCTCGTGGACCGCAAATTCGTACTCATCCATGCCGAATTGCTTTACCAGCTCCACAAAGGCATTAACTGCAAAGGTATAATGCTGCATGGAAACACTGAATTTTTTGCGTGACTGTTCCTTAGAAATATATTTGGCTTCCATCAGTTCGTACTGTTCCACCACCTGCCTTGCATACCCCAGAAATTCTTCGCCTGCAGGCGTTACGGCGATTCCTCGGTTCGTTCTTCGGAAGATCTCAACACCGGTTTCTGCTTCCAGCTCCCGGATTGCCGTGGAAAGACTGGGCTGAGAAATATAAAGGCTTTTTGCTGCCTCGTTCATAGATCCGGCTTTTGCAATTGCTATGGTATATCTGAGCTGTGCCAGAGTCATCTTTCTGCCTCCCCGTTTCTTGTTCCGGCTTTCTGTTCCTCTTCAGGCAGATCCGGCAACAAGCATCCTTTATCTTTTTATTTAAGGTAGTTCTTATCTACATATCCTTCTTTTCCAATCTTCGGAACATATACATACCAGTAAGTACTGTCTTTCTTCTCAATGACTTCTACCGTATCTCCGTTATTCAGCTGGGCGATCTCATTGTCCTTGTCATACGCCTTTGTACTGCGCAGAGCCAGATATCCGCTTTCCACTTTAACAGTCATGGATGGAGTTGTCGTACCTGAGCCTCCGGTAAGATAGTTCCTGTCAACATAACCGGTCTTATCCAACTGCGGAACATATACATACCAGTACTGATCGTTGCTGGTGTCCTTCACCTGAACCGTGTCACCGGTATTCAGCTGTCCGATCTCATTGCTTTCATTATAGGCTGCCTTGTTGCGAAGGGCAAGATAAC
Source organism: Blautia sp. MSK20_18 (assembly GCF_020553125.1). NCBI lineage: Bacteria > Bacillati > Bacillota > Clostridia > Lachnospirales > Lachnospiraceae > Blautia > Blautia sp. MSK20_18. The sequence continues at coordinate 20,285 of NZ_JAJCGR010000006.1, read as the reverse complement.
CAGTTTCTACTTTAACTGTCCACAGACCACTGTTGTAAATATAACGGTTATCCACATATCCGGATTTATCAAGCCCCGGAACATATACGTACCAGTAAGTAGAATCACTGCTGTCCTTTACAAGAACGACATCTCCGGTATTCAGACGTCCGATCTCGTTACTGTCATTGTAAGCTGCGGTACTTCGAAGAGCCAGATAGCCTTTTTTTACCTTTACTGTCCAGGAATCGTTGGAAGCTGTGGCGTTCTCTGCTATCTGGATATAGTTTTTGTCCAGATATCCGGATTTATCCAGTCTTGGCACGTATGCATACCAGTAGGTAGCGTCCTTCCGATTTGTAACTTCCACAAGATCTCCTGTATTCAGCTGTCCGATCTCATTGCCTTTGTCAAAAGCCTTCTCACTCCGGAGAGCCAGGTATCCATCTGTGACTTTGACTTTAAAAGTGGTTCCTGCTGCTGCCTTTGTCTCCCGGATCGTCGCCGGAAAAGCTGCTGCCAGTATAAGTGTCAGAAGTACCAGCCTTTTTACTGCCTTTATATGGGACAGAAGAGTTCTTTTTCTCATATTATACGCCTCCTTTTCTTTTTTGGATCTTTCTCTGATCTGCGGCTCTCTCTGTTTTTTATTTACTGAGCAGACCGCACCGGAATTTATGGTAGTATTATATCATATTTTCAGCTGATAGCTGTAAGAATCATATCTCTCATTGCAGTCCAAAATGTTCTTTTCCACAATGCAGGTATTGACACTTTTAATTAGTAGTGTTATATTACATATAGAACAATATAAAAGTAATGCCCCCGGGATTTTTCCCGGGGAATTTTATACGCATACGTTCAATATATGACAGTCCGGGAGATCTGTCCTCTGAGAGGACAGATCAATCATCCGGGACGCTGCAGACTATAATATAAGGGAAGGTGAATACCATGGCAGTAAAAAGAGATTATTACGATGTTCTGGGCATTGACCGGAACGCAGATGAAAAAACAATAAAAAAAGCATATCGTAAACTGGCCAAAAAATATCATCCGGATACAAACGCCGGTAATGCAGATGCCGCAGATAAATTTAAAGAAGTAAACGAAGCCTACGATGTCTTAAGTGATCCAAAGAAGAAAAAAATGTATGATCAGTTTGGTCATGCCGCATTTGAAGCAGGAGCTGATCCTGGAGCCGGCGCAGGTGCCGGTGGATTCGGCGGATTCCAGGGTGGCGGCAATGGCAGCTATCAGGAATTTCATTTTAACGGTGAAAATATGGACGATATTTTTGGTGATATCTTCGGAAATATGTTCCACGGCAGTCACGGCGAAAGCCGCGGTTTCGGCAGCAATGGCACATATGAGCATTTCACCGGTAACGGTGGCGGCTTTCACAGTGGATTTGGCGGAAGTGGCTTTCACAGTGGCAACGGCTTCGGCGGATTCCATCAACAGGATTTTCCGCAAAAAGGCTCTGATGTGAAGGCCAGCATCAACGTTACCTTTGATGAGGCAGCTTTTGGTGCAGATAAAAGGATCTCTCTGTCCGGTCCGGACGGAAGCTCCGGTGCACCGCAGACACTTCAGATTCATATTCCGGCAGGTATTGATACCGGCAAGAGTATCCGTCTGAAAGGAAAAGGCATGCCCGGAACCGGCGGCGGTGAGCCTGGTGACCTTCTTCTGAAGGTTACCGTAGGAACACGTCCTGGCTATGAACGAAAGGGATCGGATGTTTATACCACCATTTCTATTCCTTACACAACCGCTGTTTTCGGCGGTGAAGCCACCGTTCCCACCCTTTACGGAAATGTTATCTGTAAGATCAGGGAAGGTATGCAGTCCGGTTCCAAGATCCGCCTGAGAGGAAAAGGCATTGTTTCCATGAAGAACCCTTCCGTCCGCGGTGATCAGTATGTAACCATTCAGATCCAAGTTCCTCAGAATCTGAATTATTCCGCAAAAGAGAAACTCCATGAATATGCAAAGGCCTGTGGACTGGAACGGAGTAATGCCACCGGATCACATGTAGCATAAAAGTTAAAATAAAAGAGTATCACAAAGCTCATCACTATCAATGAGTTCCTGTGATACTCTTTTTTGATTTTAAAGTAAGATCTGATATAGCTTATGACAGCGTCATATCTCCATCTTTCACCCATCCGAGCTTACGTACAAACATATTGATCAACGGGCAGAGAACTGCCGGGAGAATAAAAGAGATCAGGAAAAGTCCTGCCCAATCCATAGCTGTAACAGCTGTCTTGGTTCCTTCTGCAATATCATTCATCCATCCTGTATACACACCGATCTGACCTACAAAACCGCAGGTACCCATTCCTGAGGATACAGCAGTTCCGTTCATCTGAAGCCTGAACAAGCAAGTTGCAATAGGTCCTGTGATAGCAGATGTTACGATCGGAGCGATCCAGATCCTTGGATTTCTGACAATATTACCCATCTGGAGCATGGAAGTTCCAATTCCCTGAGAGACAAGACCACCCCATTTGTTTTCCCTGAAGGACATGACCGCAAAACCGACCATCTGCGCACAACAGCCCGCTACTGCAGCGCCGCCTGCCAGTCCGGTAAGTCCCAGAGCCGCGCAGATCGCAGCAGAAGAGATTGGCAGCGTCAGTGCGATTCCAACAAATACAGAAACCAAGATTCCCATAAAGAATGGCTGCAGATCTGTTGCCCACATGATCACGCTTCCTACCTTCATGGCAGCTTTTCCAAGAGCCGGTGCCCACCATGCGGAAAGACCTACGCCCACACCGATGGTTACAAGAGGCGTTACAAGGATATCGATCTTTGTTTCCTTTGAAACTGCCTTACCGATCTCAGCTGCAACAATGGCAACAAACAGTACAGCCAGAGGACCGCCTGCTCCGCCAAGTGCGTTGGAGGCAAATCCAACGGTGATCAGCGAAAACAATACCAGCGGCGGGCAATGCAAGGCGTAACCGATGGCTACTGCCATGGCAGGGCCGCTCATGGCAGATGCCAGAGAACCTACTGTATACTGGGTATCATTGACTGTGGCAACTGCCATAGTCAGAAACGGAATGTGAAACTGTGTGCCAATGGTGTTGATGATCGTACCGATCAGCAGGGAACAGAAAAGTCCCTGTGCCATAGCTCCCAGTGCATCGATACCATATCTCTTCAGAGAGATCTCGATATCCTTCCGTTTTAGAAATGCTTTGAATTTTTCCATTTTTAAACTCTCTCCTTACCCTGATCCGCTTCCTGCCGGATCAGTTCCTTTATTTGCAAAAAGCCTCGCTTACTTTCTCAAGTTCCTCGCGGATGGAAATATGCTGCGGACATACTTCCTCACACTGTCCGCATTTTACACATTCATCTGCACGCTTTCTGCCATGACTGACTACCAGCCAGTCTTCCTGATGCGCTGCGGCGGCTTTATTTCCGTACAATGTCAGATAATTCATTGCTGTAAAAGAACCGGAAATTCCAATTTCCATCGGACAGACCTTTGCACAGTAGTTACAGGTTGTACATGGGATCAGAGGAATTTTGCTCATAGCCTCTCTTGCCTTATCAAGAGTCTCCTTCTCGCTGTCAGTAAGGCCATTGAAATCCTTCATAAAGGAAAGGTTATCCTCCATCTGTGCAACATTGCTCATTCCGGAAAGTACGGTGATCACGCCTTCCAGATTTGCCGCAAAACGGATCGCCCAGGATGCTGTGGATGCTTCCGGCTCTGCTTCCTTCAGAAGCTTTTCCACTGCTTCCGGCGGAGTTGCAAGCATGCCGCCTTTTACAGGTTCCATGATAATGACCGGTTTTCCATGTTTTCTGGCTACCTCGTAGCAGGCTCTTGACTGGATCACCGGATTTTCCCAGTCTGCGTAATTGATCTGCAGCTGTACAAATTCCATTTCCGGATGTGCAGTGAGAAGTGCATCCAGCTCCTCCGGTGTGGAGTGGAACGAAAATCCTGCATGTCTGATCAGACCGGCTTCCTTCTGTTCATGGATCCAGTCCCATAAACCGTACTCATCAAAATATTTTGTTCTGTGCTCTCCAAGATTGTGGAGAAGATAAAAGTCGAAATATCCTGCCTTTGTTCTCTCCAGAGATGTTTTAAACTGTGCAAGAGCTTCATCTCTTGTCTTGCAGTTGATCCAGGCTGCCATCTTGGTGGCTAACTGATATTTTTCTCTCGGATAACGCTCTACCAGCGCTTCGCGGATAGCATCTTCGCTTCCTGCATAAGCCCATGCTGTATCAAAATATGTAAATCCGGCTTCCATAAATTTGTCCACCATGACTTTGGTCTGCTCCACATCGATCACACCTTCTGATTTCTGCGGAAGTCTCATAAGGCCAAAACCAAGTTTTTTGATCTCTTCACCTAAATATGCCATATCTTTCTCCCTTCTTATTACATACCGGAAAATTCCTCATATCATCTGATATATCACCGGATAAGCAATATTTCTGACACAGATATCTCCCGGACCGTTATATTTTTGCCGCAGAGAAACTGCGTTTCTCCTATTATAACGATATTTTTCCTGGTGGTAAACCTTTTTCTTTTACAAGTGTCAAGACAATGCCTGCATTACGTCTGAATTTTTGCAGAAAACAGAAAAACAGCTGCCACACGTTTATCGCACGGCAACTGTCTTTTGTCCTATCAGTTCATCTTTGTTCTTTACACCTCAGATCAAATATTTTAAACTGATATTACTTATAATAACCATATATCGAAAGGCAGAAAACTCTCATGAAAAACAAGCAGGTCATGAACCGCCAGACTTCATCAAAAGAACTTCATCTTATTTCCTGCGGCTGGGAAAAATGTACACCGGAACAGTCCTACGGCCCTGGTGTCCGGCGATATTACACCATCCATTTTGTGCTGAGCGGACAGGGATATTTCTATATGAACAACCGGAAATATACCTTGAAAGCCGGACAGTGCTTTTTCATTCCTCCTGTGACCAGCTCTCTCTACAAAGCAGAGCCTTCTGATCCCTGGACTTATATCTGGATCTGTTTCAATGGAGAAAATGCTCCCATACTTTGTGAACACTGTCATCTTACTGAAGAAACTCCGGTCCAGCAGCTAAATTCGGTTCTTCCCTATCAGGAAACCATTCTTGAAATGATGACTCACCCGCAGCTGACGCCCTCCAGTGAAGCCTATATCCAGAGTGGTCTTTACCGGATCATTGCCCTGCTGGAGGAAGAATTTCATGCTTCCTACACCACCATGGAATCCAACGATAATTTTTACATCACACAGGCTGTTGATTACATCAAAAAAAGTCCGCTACAGAATATCACTGTGACAGATGTTGCTGACTATCTCCATATCAGCCGCAGCCACCTTTACGGACTTTTTAAAAAACATCTTGGAACCACACCCCAAGCATTCCTAACTTCAGCCAAGATCATCAACGCCCGGGAGCTTCTGACCGTCACGGATATCCCTGTCTCCAGCGTGGCGTTCTCCTGCGGATATCAAAATCCATTTGCCTTTTCCCGCGCCTTCAAAAAAGAAACCGGCATGACGCCACGGGAATACCGGGAAAAATATCATCATGCCGAGGATCTTCTGGATTGCTGAACCACTTTTCCTGATTTACGGAACAACTACCTTGGCATTATAGTATTCCACCGTAGCATCCATGGTCGGACCTTCGTTGTCAAACCAGTCATAAGTGATAGTTTCGCCGTTTTCTCCCCATACCTCCGGGCAGTCGATTTCTTCCCAGTCAAGCGGAACAAAATGCTCTTCCTGTTCTGATGCACGCAGCATGATCTGATGCAGCTCCTCAAATTCCTCCGGATTCAAAACTCCAGGTTTTGCGGATACAAACAGTGGTGTACCGCTCTTTGCAAGAACGTCTGCCCACTGACGATTTTTCTCCCATGGGATCATTCCGAAAATACCGACACAGTCTGCATCAATATGGTAAAACGTATTGTGCTGCGGAAGACGGAATGCCAGCGTATTTACGCCCATTCGTCTGGTACGCTCCCAGATACGTCCGCTGGTATCGTCACCGGTCCGGTTCAGATGCATCAGGCCTGCGCCGAGATGTCCGATGGTATTGCAGCCGATGATCACTGCGTTGTTGCTCCGGGAAGCATCATAAATCTCCTGATAAAGCATTTTTACGATTTCTGCGCTGGTTTTGGTCTGATCATAAAAATGCCATTTCTCCATGGAATTGTCTCTTAAATTCGCCTCAAATCCCCATTTTCCAAAGAGATCAAAGGTAGAAAAATCATGCTTGATCAGCGTGTATCCCCAATCACAGATTCTCTCGATATCTTTACGGATATATTCCAGTGCATCCGGGTGGGACGGATCGAGACAGTCATTATAGGAAATTCTCCACTCATCCGGGATATTCTCATCTTCATTAAGAAGCAGACGGACCCAGATACCCGGGCGGACACCTTTTTTCTCCAGCTTGTCTGCAAGACCTTTCATATCCGGAAATCTGTCATTGCCTTTTGTCCATGGTCCACCGTTGTATTCATCCAGGCGGTGATGTTCCTGCCAACAGTCATCAATGACCATGAACGGAGGATTTTTTACACCTTCGGTCAGTTTCAGGATATAATCGGTATCACTTAAGATCTCCTCTTCGGAGCTGTCACCGTAAGCATAGTACCAGTTATTGCTTCCATATACCGGAAACTCCGGGAAGATCGGATCTGTACACATTTTTTCACAGAATTTCTGTGCAGTTTCAAAAGTATCTGCTCCTTCTGCTTCCATGCAGACGATCTGTGCGGCACACAGCTTTCTTCCTTTCAGCTGTACTCCTGTATTTCCGCAGCGAACATCCAGAAACAAAGTAATTCCTTTGGTATCCACCTGCCAGCAGCACATAGCAGAAGGACGGACCTTTACGCCAAAGCAGAGAACCTTCTCAGAAAGCTTCGCCAGAAAATACCACGGCAGATAACGGTTTCCGCTCATTCCATGCCATTCCGCATCACCATAGGTACGTTCCCAGGCATCTCCCAGAAATCTGGCGGATTTCGGGATCTTGTAGTTCCATCTCAGCTTCACACATCTCACTGCATCCTCGGATGTGACAAATATATCCTCATGTTCACCTGCGTCCTGAAATTCCACAGTAGTTGCACCGGCAGCTACTGTCGTCTGCCCTCCCTGGCACACAAGTCTCTCCTCTTCTGTTTCCACTGTTACATAATCCGGTACCCCAAGCTTAAAATCTGCATATTTTTTCTGCATTATTCTCTCCTCCTGTACTTTTTCATTTACATTTTGCTTTACCTACATACTCATGAATACTGTCTTTCTATCGTCTGTTCAACTCAGAAGAATGTACGAAAAATTTTTTTAATACATTTTGTCTATATGCCTTATTATATTGATTTTTTTGGTTTTTTCTATGCTTTAAAGTTATTATAACATTGCAGAATGTTCAATCTGCATAAGCTTTTCAGACCTTGTCCGATTCGCTTTTTAATATAAGAACATAAAGGGCTAAAGGTGGAAATTAGTTTTTCATTTTACGGAACACAAATTCTTCACAATTTTTTAGCACTCACCTCTTGACTTTGCTAGCAACAGGTGTTATATTACATATAGAACAAGGAAGGAGATAAAAAAGAACTTCCAGATGTTCAGAATAAAACCAAACGATCACCACTGCGGAATAACCCGAAGTGGTAACTATATACCGGCAACAGTTGGATTTCTTGATCCACCGGAACGGCTTTTCAATTTGAAAGGAGAAATGACTTATGATGTTCCCGAGTGTATTTGGAGAAAACTTATTTGATGACTGGATGGATGATTTTGGATTCAGAGATAATTTCTTTAGCGGAAAGAACCCTCTTTATGGCAAACATGCAAAAAATATCATGAAAACTGATGTACGTGAAACAGATAAAGGCTATGAGCTGGATGTAGATCTTCCAGGATTTAAGAAAGATGAAGTACAGGTACAGCTGAAGGATGGTTATCTTACCATCTCCGCTGCCAAGGGTCTTGACAAAGACGAGGAAGACAAGAAAGGCAATTATATCCGCCGTGAACGTTATGCCGGCAGCACAAGCAGAAGCTTCTATGTTGGTAATGGTGTAAAAAACGAAGATGTCCATGCAAAATTTGAGAACGGTGTTCTGAGACTTTCTATTCCGAAAAAAGCAGCTGAAGAGATTGAAGCTGATAAATATGTATCTATTGAAGGCTGACATTGACTCACTCTCACAGGGGGAGGATCCATAGGGATTCTCCTCCTCTTTTTTATACGCAATAATACATATGACACTCTCTTTCCAATTTACTACGTACTCACAAGTACTTTCACTCTATAGTAATGATCCTTTTGTCAAAGTTTTCATGATATTGGATATTTTTTAACAAATATGCTTGATTTTTTGAATATTTTTTATATATTTTGCATTATATTATTTCATTTTTTTGAAATTAATGGTATAATATGCACAGCTAATCGGATATTTGCAATCCGCATTCGGTTAAATAAATCTGTTTCGTAATCCTTCAGGATAATTCTCCTGAACAACCACGTAAAACACGATCACGACAGGAGGTTTTTATTATGGATCAGGACAACATCATAAAAATTTATGCACGCAATGACAACCGCATACAGCTTAAAATGATTCCGGGACACTTCGTAACATCCCAGTCCCATATCACACACTACCTGGATCTCACTACTATGAAATCCAGATGCGCTGAAGCACAGCGTATTGCATCCGCTCTCGCAGCAAATTACGAAGCATCCATTCCGGTAGACACCATCGTCTGCATGGACGGACTTGAAGTGATCGGTGCTTATCTCGCCGAAGAACTGACCAAAGCCGGCGTCCTTTCCATGAACGCACACCAGACCATCTACGTCATCACCCCTGAGTTCAACAGCACCGGGCAGATGATCTTCCGCGACAACTATGAACCAATGATCAATGGAAAAAACATCCTCATCCTAAATGGTTCCATCACCACCGGATCCACATTGAACCGAGCTATCGAAAGCGTTCTGTACTATGGCGGTAAGATCCGCGGCGTGGCAGCCATCTACAGCAGTGTAGACAGTGTAGCCACACTCCCTGTCCACTCTATCTTTCAGGCCAGAGACATCCCGGACTATCACTCCTACCGCTCTGACAACTGCCCACTGTGCAAAAACCGCCAGAAGATCGATGCTATTGTCAGCAGTTACGGATATTCTGTATTATAAGATTCAGATCAATCAACGAATCCCCCATGGATAGCAAAACCAGTGGGGGATTCTCTTTATCTTTTCTTATTATAATTGATATTCTCTGTACATGGCTTCACGCGTTTCTTTATCTGTAACAACCTTCTGGATCTCATTACCACGATCATCAAGTATAAGCCTGTTGATCAGAACACTAAGTCGTTCTTCCCCCTGGGCCATTCCCTGAGCTATTCCCTGAGCCATTCCCTGGGCCATTCCCTGAGCCATTCCCTGAGCCATTCCCTGTTCTCGCCCCAGTGCTTCAGCCTGTTCCTTAGCTTCCGCCATCAGTCTTGCCCTTTTCTCAGATTCCAGTTCCAGAACATGTCCACCCATAATCTCACCTATTCCTTTCCGGACTTTCTCCTCATTTCTGAAAATATGATCAGATATCCGAGTTATCAGTCCAATCAGATCACTGAACAGTTCAGACCTTCCAGATTCAGTGATCTCTACCTCCAGTTTACTCCGGATCACTTCATATTCATTCAGTAATTCCTGAAAAAGTTGTGGATTCTCACTCATCTCATGCCCTCTTTTTTCATATCGCATGATATAAAAAGGAAGCAACATAAGAAGACTCTTTTCAAATATCTTATCTTTTGTATAATTCTCTACTTTAATGGCAGGCACTCTGTACAAATGACATCCCCCATCCGGAAAAACCACATCCACTTCCAGAAAATCCGGCGTATTCCTACTATTCCTCAGATACAACACACAAGAACGTGGAAACTCCATCCGATACCTCCGTCCCTGCTTTCTGGCAAACTCAACAGCAGTTGCAAAATCATACTCTATCATCCGTACAGCCATTGTCGTGTCATCCGTACTCTGACATTCTATATGATAAATCCTGTTTCCGATCAACAGCCGCGAATCCGTAATAATCTCACCATCCACCCGCTGATACTCATTACGCAGTTGCACAATCTCCACATCAGCCGGGTATGATGTATGAAAAACATCATTGATCAAAGGCACGACCAGAAACGTCATTTTCTCCATCATAGTACGAAAAACATCATCAAAAATCGTATTATCTCTCAAACAATACTCCTTCTGGTATATACAATTATACCATCAACCAAACACTTCAGAAACCCTGTATACAGTTTTTATAAATATTTTTGAAAAAACGCTTCAGACATTGAAGCAAAAAAGAAATCAAATAAATGGATAGATCTTATAAGATATACAAATCATACCACACATCCCACCACAACACCACAAAAACCCATCTCCAAATTTCGACACCACCTTCCAGCGTCCAGCAACGCGCCGACATTCACAACCTCCCTCCAAACCACATGGAATCTCAACCTTCCAAACTACAGGCGTCCAGCAACGCGCCGACGCTCACAACCTCCCTCCAAACCACATGGAATCTCAACCTTCCAAACTACAAGCGTCCAGCAACGCGCCGACGCTCACAACCTCCCTCCAAACCACATGGAATCTCAACCTTCCAAACTACAAGCGTCCAGCAACGCGCCGACGCTCACAACCTCCCTCCAAACCACATGGAAACTCAGCCTTTCCTCCCAGCCATCCAGCGCAGCGCTGATGGCTCATCCAACTCCCGTCAGACCACTCTACCCCTCCCACCATGACCGCACAGTGTGAGGTTTGCAGCAGAAGTCCGGGTGCTTTGGAGTGAGCCTTGGTCCATACTTAGCGTCTGAGGTGGTTCACGGAGAGGTACCCGGCGGCCACAAGCCGCAGGGTAAGGTCCATCTGTCTGAGCCAGGTACGCATCAGCGTACATGGCGAGTTATGGGCCGGCCGCTCCGTGAGGCACCTCAGACGCTTAGTATGACCAGGCGAAACGACGGCACCCGGACTTCTGCTGCAAATCTCACACGTCCGTCCGTGTCATCTTGCCCACACCAAACACCTGTGCTATAATCAAACTAATTAAAAAACCGAGGTAAACCACACATGAACAAAAAAGAAATCGCAGAAATAAAAAAACAATTCACCCCTGACCGCTGCTCCATCACCCGCATCTGCGGCTGCTACGTAGACGGTGAAAAAAACAAAAAAACCGAACTCAAAGAAGCCTTCTTATCCTTATCAGAGGAAGAAACCTTCAAATACTTCGACATCTTCCGAAAAACCCTCACCGGCACCATCGGAAAAAACCTCATCAACATGGAATTTCCTCTGGATCAGGAAACCGAAGGCGGAACCCAAAACTTCCTCATGAAACTCCGCAAAAGCAAACTCACCGACGACACCCTCACCGAAGCCTTCTACGACAGAATCATAGAAAACTACGACTACGGTGAAAACTACTACATCATCCTCATCCACGCAGTCTACGACATCCCCGGCAAATCCTCCGACGGTGCCGAAATGTTCGACGCTTCCGATGAGATCTACGATCACATCCTCTGCAGTATCTGCCCGGTCAAGCTCTCCAAAGCAGGCCTGCATTACAATGCAGAGACAAACAATATTGAAGACCGTATCCGGGACTGGCTGGTAGAAATGCCTGACTGGGGCTTCCTTTTCCCACAGTTCAACGACCGCAGTACCGATATCCACGGACTTCTCTACTACACCAAAAACGCCGAAAATCTCCGCTCCACCATGATGGAAGAAGTCTTCGGCTGCACCACACCACTATCTGCCGGAACCCAGCGTGACTCCTTCAATGCTCTGGTGGAAGAAACCCTTGGTGATGACTGTGCCTACGACACAGTCCTTGAGATCCACGAAAAGCTCAACGATCTCATCGAATCCCAGAAGGACGAACCGGAACCTGTTGTCCTCACCAAATCCGAAGTCAAACGTCTCTTCGAAGAATGCGGCGTAGAAGACGAAAAGCTCCAGAACTTCGATGAACAGTATGAGCTTGCCGCAGGAGAAAAATCAGCTCTGGTAGCATCCAACATCACCAACACCCGGAAATTCGAGATCAAAACCCCTGACGTGGTGATCCACGTAGCACCGGACCGGGCAGAACTGGTAGAAACCCGCATCATCGATGGTCGAAAATGCCTTGTGATCCCCATGGAAAGTGAAATAGAACTCAACGGCATCCGTGTCAGCACACTGAACTCTGTTAAAGATACATCCGCAGAACCGCTTCCTGTTAATGATATTACTGACATTGATAACAGTAACACCGAAGAAGAAATCCCATTTTAAAGGAGACCTTATGAACGATAAAAAAATCCTGTTCTTCGACATAGACGGCACACTGCTTACGCCTCACCCCTTCAAGGTTCCGGAGAGCACCAGCCGCGCCCTCACAAAAGCCCATGAAAACGGTCATCTTCTTTTCATCAACACCGGCCGCACCAAAGTAATGATGCCCTCTGCACTCTCAGAGCTTCATTTCGATGGCTATATATACGGCTGTGGAACCCACATTTACATGGACAACAAATTGCTTTTTTTCCGCACAGTCCCAAATCTTCTGTGCAAGGAAACCGTAGACCTTCTCCGCAAATGCAAGATCGAGGCAATTTTTGAATCCAACACTGAGATCCTGTATGATGGCGCATCTCCGGCCCAGTCCGAATTCGGAGTCAAAATGCGAAAAGAAATTCCAATGGTCGACATCACGAAATTCAATCGGGAGGATGCCTGCACTTACTCCTATGACAAATTCCTGGTACATATGCTGCCGGATTCCGATGTCGAAAAATTCCGCAGCTTCTGTAATGATCATTACACCTATTTTGATCACGGAGACGGAATCTGGGAAGTCACACAAAAGGGTACCAGCAAAGCCACAGGCATGGAATTTCTCCTGGATCGCCTTTCCATCCCCAGGGAAAACTGCTATGCATTCGGAGACAGTCCCAACGACCTTCCCATGCTGAAAGCTGCCGGAGTCGGCGTTGCTATGGGAAATGCTTACGGAGGCATCGAAAAGCACTGCACATACCAGACAAGCGCAGTCGACAGGGACGGGATTCTTCACGCACTGGAGCATCTCGATCTGATCTGATGATCCGTAAAGCAGGCATGAGTATTACAAAAAACGAGCCGTGTACGATAAATCCGTACACGGCTCGTTGTCTTTTCTCTTATCATTCCATTGTAAACATTGTATCTTATTTCTCAGCTTCCGGTGTAGCAGCTGCCTCAGATTCTGTACTGTCTGCAGTCTCCTCATCAGCCTTTGCAGAATCTCCCTCTGTCTCCGGTGTCTCGGTCACATCAGTCTGCTCCTCAGCTGCCGGTGTCTCGGTTGCCTCAGCCTTTGCAGAATCTGCTGTCGGTGTCTCAGTTACATCCGGGTCCGGTGTCGGAGTTGGAGTCTGGATCGTAAAGCTATGATTATCTGTGATCTTGATCTTCTTAATCAATTTTTTCTCTTCTTTGATATCAGCTTTCTTCTTCCAGCCATCTGTTGTATCATTATAAAAATCATCCTTCTTGGTGTTTGTCAGAGACTCTTTCTTACTCTCCGTTGCAGTTTTATCATTCTTGGAATCCAGTCTCACAACATACCATACGGAATCTGTCTTTATGATCTCCTCGTTCAGTGCACCCTCGTCCAGCTTTCTTAAAGCGGTACGAACCTCATCCGGATAAGTAGTTCCGTTAGCAGCACTGTCATCACCTTCCTCATAGGTAGGGCATGTTCCGGTTGTTGCGGTCATATCCTTGGAGATCTCATCTCCAAGAGTATTGAAATCTGCAGCCGGATCCTCTTTAACCTTGTCATAGAACTTCTGAAGATTCTCTTTATTCTTCTTGATATCATCATCGGAAAGATCATCTCCGCTGACCTTTGCACTTGCATAGCTGAAAGACATCTGCTGATATTCTTTCTCATCCAGCTTCACGTCCGCTTTGGCTTCAATGGCATCCTTCATCTTCACATCGTATGTTTCAAGCTCGAGGAAAGTCTTCACCATATCTTCATCAACCGCAAGCTCTGCAATTGTCTCATCGGAATTGGCAGCCATAAAGTTCTTGGCAGCTTCCTCAAGAGCCTTCTGCTCATCATCTGTGATTTCAACATCATACTCGGAAGCGTGTTCTTTCTCCAGACACATCTTTTCAACAGTTTCAACAGAAGTTGTTACCGCATTTTCACCGTAAGTCTCATCGGAATCATCATCCATTTTGGTACTCCAGATAGACATATCGCTTCCACCGCCAAGATACATCTTGTACATTGCCTCAGCCTGTGCCTGCTGCATACGTGCTGCCAGACTTACAACGCCAAACGGGATTTCCTGCTTATTGACTGTCACTGCGATCTTTGTACCATCGAGTTTTTTATTTCCGCAGCCTGCCATCATTCCTGCCGCTGTAACGCAGACAAGAGCAGTAACTGCCGCTTTCTTTACTGAATTTCTCATTTCATCCTCCATCTATCCGTCCATAAGAATCACGGTCCGGCTCTTATTCCATAATACTTGATTATAAACGTTTTCACCTTTAAGAGCAAGGAATTTCACGAACTTACACGACATTTCACAAATTATCCACAAGTCTTTCCGGGAAAATATCCGGTATCCACAAACCGGATGTTTTTTCCCGTGGATAACCCTAAGCTTAGCTGATTCTTCCCTTTACTCCAGTGGCTCTGCCAGTTTTGCCAGCTCCCCCGCAAACTTCATCAGCTCTTCGATCAGCCTTCCCTGTGGTGTCAGGATAAATTTCGGCTCATGATCAGCCTTAAACTGCAAACCTCTCCGGTACTGCGCCATAATAGCCGGGATACCTGCGGGATCCAGCTTGGCCTTTTCATAGAGCGTGATCCGGACATCTTTTCCAAGCTGCTTGATCTCCGTCACATATCCCTGATGGGCAAGAGCCTTCAGTCTTGCAATGGCAAGAAGATTCAGCACAGCTTTTGTCGGCTCGCCAAAACGGTCGATCAGCTCCTCCAGCATATCGTCATATTCCTGCTGGCTTTCAATACCGGCAATACGCTTATAAATATCCAGCTTCTGGAACTCGTTGCCGATATAGGAATCCGGGATAAATGCATCAATATTGAGATCAATGGTCGTCTCAAAATCATCCATAGTCCGGATTCCCTTTGCCTCCTTGACAGCCTCACTGAGCATCTTGCAGTAAAGGTCATAACCAACTGCGTTCATATGCCCGTGCTGCTGAGCACCGAGAAGATTTCCTGCTCCACGAAGCTCCAGATCCTTCATAGCTATCTTAAAACCGCTTCCAAGGTCTGAATACTCCCGCATGGCGCTGAGCCGTTTCTCCGCGGTCTCCTGGAGCATCTTGTTTTTGGTATACATCAGGAATGCATAAGCAGTCCTGTTGGAACGTCCTACACGCCCACGGAGCTGATAAAGCTGGGAAAGGCCATATCTGTCCGAATCATGGATGATCATAGTGTTTACGTTGGAAATATCCAGTCCTGTCTCAATAATAGTGGTGGAAACCAGTACATCCACATCTCCATTGATAAAATCATACATTACCTGCTCCAGTTCCCTCTGACTCATCTGTCCATGTGCAAAATCCACTCTGGCCTCCGGCACAAGTCTGGATATCCGAAGGGCTACTTCGGCAATGTCATTGACTCGATTATATACGTAATACACCTGTCCCCCCCGGCGAAGCTCCCTGCGGATGGCTTCCCGAACAGTCTCCTCATCGTACTCCATAACGTATGTCTGGATCGGCACACGATCCATCGGCGGCTCTTCCAGAACGCTCATATCACGGATACCGATGAGACTCATATGAAGAGTTCTCGGAATCGGCGTTGCCGTCAGCGTCAGTACATCCACATCTTTTTTCATCTGCTTGATCTTCTCCTTGTGAGTAACACCAAAGCGCTGCTCCTCATCAATGATCAGAAGTCCAAGATTTTTAAATTCCACATCTTTTGAAAGAACTCTGTGGGTGCCGATCACAATATCTACCTGCCCCTTTTTGATCCCTTCGATGGTCTTTTTCTGCTGGGCAGATGTCCGGAAACGGCAGAGAAGCTCCACCTTCACCGGAAATTCTTTCATACGCTGTACAAAGGTATTGTAATGCTGCTGGGCAAGAATGGTAGTAGGGACCAGATAAACCACCTGCCGGCTTTCCTGTACTGCCTTAAACGCAGCTCTTAAA
This sequence comes from Blautia sp. MSK20_18, assembly GCF_020553125.1. Taxonomy (NCBI): domain Bacteria; kingdom Bacillati; phylum Bacillota; class Clostridia; order Lachnospirales; family Lachnospiraceae; genus Blautia; species Blautia sp. MSK20_18. The sequence goes on along the minus strand of NZ_JAJCGR010000006.1, from coordinate 3,984 downwards.
GCCACCTCCGTCTTTCCGTAACCAACGTCACCACACACAAGACGGTCCATGATCCTAGTGCTTTCCATATCTCTCTTGGTATCCTCAATGGCTGCCAGCTGATCCTCTGTCTCCTCATAGGGAAACATCTCCTCAAATTCCTTCTGCCATACGGTATCCGGTCCGCAGACATACCCCTCTTTCTCCTGGCGGACTGCATAAAGCTCTACCAGCTCTTTTGCGATATTTTTTACCGCACCCTTAACACGGCTCTTGGTCTTATTCCACTCCTGACCGCCAAGCTTGTTCAGCTTAGGCGTTTTTGCATTTTCGGAGGATCCTGAATATTTCTGCAAAGCATCCAGCTGGGTTGCCAGGATATAGAGATTACTGCCGCCCCGGTATTCGATCTTGATGTAATCCTTCACAACACGGTCAACCTCTACCTTTTCGATTCCACGGTAAATACCCAGTCCGTGCTTTTCATGAACAACAAGATCACCAATGGAAAGCTCTGCAAAATCCTGGATCCTGTTTCCGCTGTACTTTTTCTTTTTTTTACGCTTTTTCTGCTCTTTGCCGAAAATATCGGTTTCCGTCATCACTGCAAATTTGATTAGCGGATACTGGAAGCCACGTCTTGCGTGACCATAGACAACCATGATCTCCCCGGGACTGATGATACGATCCATGTCCTGGCTGTAAAAAGCATTCAGTCCTTCCTCTGAAAGATCCTTTGCCAGACGCTCCGCCCTGGTCCTGGAACCGGAGAGCAATGCGATCCGGTATCCCTGACTCTTATACTGAAGGAGATCCTTTACCAGAAGTTCAAAGCTGCTGTTATAAGAATCTACAGACTTCACCGTAAGATCAAATTCCTCATTGATCTTCCATCCGGAACGTCTGGGAGAAAGTGCGGATACAGCCACACAATTCCGTCTGTTCAGCTTCTTCTGCAGTTCCTGAAAGCCACATAGCCACTGCTCCGGAAGATTTGCCTCGCCTTTTTCCTCTCTGTGCATACGACTCTGACGGTACTCTTCCTCCACACCCTCGCCGTTTTCTGCCAGGTGGTTCAGTTCATCCAGAAACACCAGTGTTTTTTCTTCCGGAAAATAATCCAGAAAGGATACCATATCTTCTCCGTCCATCTTTTCTGCGGCCGGATAAATCGTAATTTCATCTACATTTTCCAGAGATCTCTGACTTTCCGCATCAAAGCTCCGGATAGAATCCACCTCATCATCCCACAGTTCGATACGCCAAGGATTATCCTCTGTCAGCGGATAGATATCAATGATTCCTCCACGCACAGAAAACTGCCCCGGAAGCTCTACCTGACCGGTGCGTTCATACCCCAGCTCTACCAGCTCTTCCTTCAACTGATCCAGATCGATCACACTGTCACTTTTAAAATGAAGAAGTCTGCTTCTAATCTTTTCCAGCGGCATCAGGAAATCCATACATCCGTCAATGCTGGTAACAACGGTCACTTCTTCCTGTTCCAGAAGTGCCCGGATCACACGCATCCGCTGCCGGATCAGAAGATTTCCGTGTATATCTGCCTGAAAAAACAGAAGATCCTTTGCCGGATAAAAATATACATTTTTGTCATAGAAGCGGTAATCCTCATAGATTTCCTTTGCGTTGCGCTCATCATCCGCAAGGATCAGATGATATGGAAAAAGCCCGGAAAGTCCATACATCAGATGGACCTTCTGGGACTCCATGCATCCGGAAACATTAAGAATTCCGCAGTTTGCGCCACAGCGCTTTTTTATTTCCCCAAACTCTGCAAGACCCTGCAGAGGATGCAAAAATGCTTCCATACAAACCTCAATTCTTAGGCTTTTTTCTGTTATATTTATTCATCGCCGCATCTACGCCCTCGGACAGGATCATCTCCACAGCCTCTGCCGCATCATTGATCCCTTCATCCACAAGCTTGCGATCACTGTCCGAAAAATGACCCAGCACAAAATCTGCCAGATCCCAGTCTTTCGGTTTTGCACCGACACCAACACGGATGCGGATAAATTTTTCAGTTCCAAGGCGGCGGATGATATCCTTGATCCCGTTATGTCCGCCTGCACTGCCCTTTTTGCGGATACGAAGCTGCCCAGGCTCCAGATCGATATCATCGTAGATCACGATCAGCTCTGTCTCTGGATCGATTTTGAAATAGCCGGACATCTCCTGGATCGGACCGCCGCTTAAATTCATATAGGAAAGCGGTTTCATCAGAATAGCTTTTTCACCGCCGATGATACCTTTTCCATACATGGCATTAAATTTTACGCCGCCCTGCGGGATATTATGCTTCTCCACAAGACAGTCAACGGTGTCAAAGCCCATGTTGTGGCGTGTAGCCTCATACTGCTTTCCCGGATTTCCCAAACCTGCAATTAAATACATAAAAACTCCTCAGCTGTAATTTACCTGGTTCAACGCCAGGCCCTCTTATGCCTTAAGACATACAAATGCTCTGATCGTATCAGTTGAAATATACCATCTCATCAGCAAGTGGCTCACAAACTTCTACATGCTCTGCGTAAAGTACGACTCCCTCTCCCTGATATTCCATTCTCTTCTCAAACGCAACCTTCGCAGTAACATCCACCCACTGGCCTTCTGCGATCTTCGGAGCAAAAGCGCTCTTGCAGATATAACCAAGGAATGTGGTATCATCTGCACAGCATGTCATGGCTGTTCTTCCGGGAACAAAGAATTTGCTTCCCATTCCACGCGGCTTCAGGGCACGTGCTTTAAAGTGAACGGTTTTTCCGACATAGCGGTCCGGATGATCCATGGAATCCACAAACCAGATACCATAATCCTCCGGAAGGATATCGATCACCGGCGCATCAATATCAAATGGCATCTCATCCTCAAAAAGATCACCAAGCTCGCCCTCTTCATCCTCAAAGATGATCTCTGCACGCTGGTTCACCACCTTGATGCTTCTTCTGTAAGAAGGAAGCGGATCGTTCTCCTGGCAGCGGTTAAAGATAACCATATCCGCATTGCGGACCATGTCCATAAAAAGGGACTTCATATTCGCCATATAGACCTGGAATGTGCTTGCATCCACACAGGTGATATGCTGCTCCACGCCCCAGCCTTCCGTTTTTTCCATTTCTTCGAATTTACTTACCAGCCACATGCCATTATACTCAATGATCACCCGCTCCGGCTGATGCAGGATCTCCATTGCCGCAAGTCGTTCCGGTGTAAGCTCTTCCTCACTGTCAATGCTCTCCACAACGGTATTGCACTGTTTCAGTGCTTCCTCATCATATTCTTCCTCACCCTCTTCGCAAAGGATCAGCAGTGTTTTTCCATCGATCTGAAAGTAATCCTGCTGCAGGGTAAAGCTCAGGAAAGAGGTCTTGCCGCTTTCCAGAAAACCTGTGATCAGATAAACGGGTACTCTGGTCTCTTCCATAAATCCATCCTATCAGATACTGTACGATTTAATGTACAGTATCTGTTTCCTTTCTGTAACAATCTATATCTGTATTCCGCTTTGGCTTTGCGTCAAAACGGACATTTATTTTATCATATGCTTTATGCGATCCCGAAAAGCTCCTCCAGTGCATGCTCGTCAAGCTTAGAACCGATCACGCACAGACGGCCTGTATATTCCGGTGCACCCTCACGAATCTCAGTTTCTTCCGGAACCATATCAAAATAGATCCATGTTCCGTCTTCTGCCGGAAGCATTCCCTTTGCACGGAGGATGATACCGTATTTATCAGACTCGGAAAGTGCCTCAAGGATCTTCTCAAGTCCCTCACGTGTATATTTTTTAATAGTCTCACGGCCCCAGCTTGTGAAGACCTCATCTGCATGATGATGGTGGTGGTCATGTCCACATCCACACTCTCCGTCGTGGTGATGGTGATGCTCATGCTCTTCATGATCATGGCCGCAGCCGCACTCTCCGTCGTGGTGATGGTGATGCTCATGCTCTTCATGATCATGGCCACAGCCGCACTCTCCGTC